>JABWAT010000003.1 GCA_013360915.1 Bacteroidota bacterium | reverse complement strand
GAACCCACCCTCGCTCCGGCTCTCTCCGTCGTCTCCAACTCAAGAGCCTTTTCGTGAAGGGACTGCAAAGTTATTTCAAAGATTTTTTATTGTCAAGAGCGCAGGAAAAAAATATTATTCCATGTCGGCAGGAGACGGGCGACGGGAGCCGGAAGAAGCAAAGACGAGGTGTTTTCTGGCCAGATAATTCCAGGAGAAGGCAGTGCCGGTTGCCAGTACTTTCGAAAACATCTTTTCAAAAAGGAAGAACTGCACAAACACCATCAGCGATATGGTATTGATGGCCAGACCAATGGCAGCCACCACGAAAACCATTGTGATTTCCTGGCGGCGCATGAAACGGCTTTCGGTAAACACAAACCGGATGGTCAGATAATAGTGAAAGGTGGTAGAGACCGCAAAGGCCATCAGAAAAGCCAGCAGATACTGAAGGTGGGTCTGCAGAAGGAAGTAGAACAGCACCCACTCCACTCCGGCGGCCACCATTCCGATTCCTACATATTTACTGAATTGCTTCAATCTGGCTTCACTTATTTAATTCAAAGTGCCCCTTAAGTTACAACCGGGACTCTTTCAGTTCAAGACTGAGGTATTTTCCGGTGTGAGATCCCTTCTGCGATGCAACGGTTTCCGGGGTTCCTTCCGACAGAATCAGCCCCCCGCCCTGCCCGCCTTCAGGACCAAGGTCAATCAGCCAGTCACAAACCTTGATCACATCGAGATTGTGTTCGATCACCACCACGGTGTTTCCCCGGTTCACCAGATCATTCAGAACCTCAAGCAGCATCCTGATGTCTTCAAAATGCAGCCCGGTGGTGGGTTCATCGAGAATGTAAAGGGTGTTCCCGGTACTTACACGTGATAATTCGGTCGAGAGTTTCACGCGCTGCGCCTCACCCCCCGATAACGTGGTGGCCTGCTGACCCAGGCGGATATATCCCATTCCCACCTCGTGAAGGGTTTTCAGCTTTCTGCGGATGGCCGGAACCGCATCGAAGAAACTCAACGCATCTTCCACTGTCATGCCAAGCACATCCGCAATGGACTTTCCTTTATACAGCACTTCCAGTGTTTCATGATTGTAACGCTTCCCTTTGCAGGTCTCGCAGGGCACATACACATCGGGCAGGAAGTTCATCTGAATCTTCCTGATTCCATCGCCCTCACAGGTCTCACAACGACCCCCCTTAACATTGAAGGAAAACCGCCCGGCTTTGTATCCTCTGATTTTCGATTCAGGTAAGTTGGTGAACAGGTCACGGATGGGGGCAAACAATCCCGTGTAGGTGGCCGGATTGGACCGGGGGGTGCGCCCGATGGGAGATTGGTCGATATCAATAACCTTGTCTATGTGCTGAAGACCTTCTATCGTCTCATAAGGAAGTGGCTGAGCTTTGGACCGGAAAAAGTGCCGGCTCAGAATCGGATACAGGGTTTCATTGATCAGCGACGATTTACCCGATCCGGAAACCCCGGTAATTCCGACCAGCATTCCCAGCGGCAGGGACAGATGGACCGATCGGAGGTTATGTCCGGTGGCACCCGTCAGGCGGATATACTTACCGTTGCCTGGCCGACGCTCATCGGGTACCCGAATCCGCTTTCGTCCGGTCAGGTAAGAGGCCGTCAGATTGTCAGGATTCAGGCGGGCGGGCGGAGCCTGATCGATCACATGACCGCCATGCTCTCCCGCCCCGGGTCCGATATCAATAACAAAGTCAGATTCACGGATCATGTCCTTGTCGTGTTCAATCACCACCACCGAATTGCCCAGATCCCTCAGGGATTTCAGGGAATCGATGAGTTTGTGATTATCCCGCTGGTGAAGACCAATCGACGGTTCATCCAGAATATAAAGAACGCCAACCAATTGGCTTCCGATCTGGGAGGCGAGCCTGATCCGCTGTGCCTCTCCGCCCGATAACGTCTTTGCCGATCGTTCCAGAGTAAGGTAACCAAGTCCGACATCGAGCAGAAAGCGGGTTCGGTCCCTGATTTCCTTGATTACCTGGTGCCCGATTTCCAATTGCCTTTTGGTCAGGGTAAGCGAATCCATCTGCCTGAAAAATCCACCGAGATCCATCACAGACAGTTCGTAAATGTTTTTGCCCCCGATCCGGATGGCCAGACTTTCCTTCTTCAGCCGGGACCCGTTACAGTCGGGACAAACTGTATCTTTCAGGAAGGCTTCCGCCCATTCTTTGATGTCATCACTGGAGGATTCATAATAGGCCTGGGTGATCATCTTATAAACCCCATCCCACCGCTGCTGATAAACCCGGCCATTGATCCGGACGGGTACCTTTTTATTCTTTCCGCCCGAGAGAATGATATCGAGAGCCTCTGCCGGGATAGAACGGATGGGGGTATCGAGCGTAAAGCCGTAATGAGAGGCCAGCCCTTCAATCACCTGAAAGGCGTAGATGGGTCTGACTTTTCCGAGCGGTGCGATCGCTTCTTCGTTAATGGTCAATCCAGCATCCGGAATGACGGCCTGTCGGTCAATTTCATGCATGGTTCCCAGCCCTTCACAGCGGGGACAGGCACCATAGGGACTGTTAAATGAGAACAGATTCGGCGCTGGTTCTTCATAGGATATGTTGCAATGGCTGCAGGAGTAATGCAGACTCAGGAAGGAATCCGATTTCGAATCGGCTTCGTGGATGATCAGATTTCCACCCCCCAGATCGAGCGCCTTCTCAATGCTGTCCGCCAACCGGAAACGGACCCCCGTTTCTGAAACAGACAGCCGGTCCACCACCAGTTCGATATCATGAATTTTATACCGGTCTGCTTTCAGGCCAGGAGTCAGCTCCTGCATTTCGCCATCCACCCGGACGCGGGTGAAGCCATCGCGGCTGAATTTTTCGAACAGTTCGCGGTAGTGACCCTTGCGTCCGCGGACAACCGGAGCCAAAATCAGAATTTTTTTGTTATGGTAGTCCTGAAGGATCCGGTCGATGATCTGATCGGAGGTCTGACGAAGAACCGGCCGGCCGCACTGGTAACAACTGGCTTCACCGATCCGGGCAAAAAGGAGCCGGAGAAAGTCATAGATTTCGGTGATGGTTCCCACCGTTGATCGCGGATTTCTCGAGGTGGTTTTCTGGTCGATGGAGATCACCGGGGAAAGACCGTCGATATAATCGACATCGGGTCGTTCCAGCACACCCATGAACTGACGTGCGTAAGCCGACAGGGACTCCATGAACCGTCGCTGCCCCTCGGCATAGATGGTATCGAAGGCCAGCGAGGACTTTCCCGAACCGGAAAGCCCGGTAATGACCACCAGCTGATCACGGGGAATATCCACATTGATATTCTTCAGGTTATGCTCTCTGGCACCCCTGACAGTGATCAGGTCCTGACTGAACGGTTCAGTTGACATAGTAACTCGTAAAAAATCCTTTAAAATACGACCTTTGCAGAACACATTAAACCAAATCCGGATTCCAGATGAAAGTTGCCCGTCCAACCAACCCGTTTAAGCGCAAGCAGGAGCCGCCTCTGTTTTCGGAAATGTATGAATTACTCCGGGACGACCAGAAGCCGGTTTTGGAATATGTTCGTGGTCATCTGATGGAAAAACTCGATTGCTACGAGGATCTGTATTATTACGGAACGACCTGGGGTTGGGTTCCCCGGTATTCGGCCCGGCGGAATAAAGTGGCCGCGGCCCTTCATTTGTTACCCGGTCTGCTGGAAGGGTCGGTCAGTCTGAGTACCCTTCATTTATCTGATATCCGCTCACACAGTGCCATTCTGGATGAACACAAACTGCTGGTTGCCGATGACGCCCAGATGGCCGTTACCCGATGGATCACCGTGGAACTCGATACCCGTCAGCGGTGTGACAGTTTTCTGGAAATCGTGAAGATTAAGATCCGGTACCTGACCGAAGGCCTGCCGGCCAGCTGAAAGAGGGATCTTCAAGAAACAGGGGAACCCGGTTAGCCGGAAAAAGGGACAGGAGTGGTTGCGGAACCGACCTTGCAGCCGAGCAGGCTTTCAGAAACTGATCGGACCATTGATCGGCCAGGACGGTCACATCCTTCTGAAGTATGAATCCCCTGCAGCCCGGGGCCCCGCACAAGCATTGGAATTCATCGTTTTCTGCCATGTGAAAACTGGCATAGTCCACCGACAGTTCCTCGCCGGGTAAAATATCTCTGACCGCCAGCTCAAATCCGTAATCGGTTCCCATGCATGTCGGCGAGCAGCTATGATTCATGTACCGGGCTGTATCCCAGCACAGCACCAGGTCTCCCTCTGAATTTCTGAAGGTAAAGCGATCCAGACCAGGCAGGACCGCTTCGGGCAAGGTCCTGATTTCATCAGGGGAGAACACCCGATCCAGAGGATCCTGAACCCATGTGACCGTGCCCTTCGGAATCCGTTCAGTGGCCACGACCCCGAATCCGACCGCCTGACTGATGAACTGTAGCCGGGTGGAGGGATGAATCATGTGCCGGTTTTGGAATGGTTGGTAATGGCTGGCAGGCGCCACGGACCCTGCTGGTAGTTACCGGGAGCTGCAATTTTTACTGCATAGTAGAAATCGGCCTGATCGGGAATATCCTCGACACCGGTCACCTGCTTGAGGAACTGTTCCTGTTCGCGGATGAAAGGAAGGAGGGGCTGTTCAATTTCGTGGAAATGTGCCATAGCAGCCCGAACTTTTTCACGCCAGACCGAACTGTAGGTCAGCACGTCTTCTCCCCGGATCACGCTTCGGCATTCGGCCGATCCGCACTGACAGTTCAGATCATTGCCAATATTGCAGGTTCCGTATTCGCAGGTGATTTCCTCCCCGGACTGGATATCGCGGATGGCTATCTCAACCTCATGATTCAGGGGAAGCATGTTGGCATTGCAGGAATGGTTCAGGTAACGGCCGAAATCCCAGCACAGGACCACGTTCCCGGCAGAATTCACATAGCTGTAACGGGCCAGAATTTCGAGATAGTTTTCTGGCAGCATCGAAATATCATCCGGAGTAAAAACCCGGTCAAGCCTGCAGAGTGTCCAGAGAACGGTTCCTCTGGGAATAAACCGGGTGGCAAAAACGCCATATCCCACTTCCGGTGATATGAACCGGAGTTCGGTATGTGGATGTATCATGTCTGAATGGAAAATTGGGTGGCAGGTAACAGGAAAAAGAAACCGGGAAGGATCCAGTGGACTATCTGTAAAACAGACGAAGGGCTCATTCCGGAAACTCCGGAACAGTCTGACTTCGGACCAATCGTCGTCGGCAGAGATGGATGGCCATGGCCTCCTCTAATCCTTTTTTAATGGGCCGAAATTAATCAGATTATTGAACCGACGCAATAGGTTATTGTTTAAATGCGGTCAAAGGGCAAAATAATCCGCACAAACCGGTAAAAAGGGGTCCGGAAGACATCAGATCGGGTATTCTTTTTCTATCAGACCGGCCACCACCTGCCCCGAAATCAGGCTGGGAGGCACACCGGGTCCCGGAACCGTCAGCTGGCCGGTGAAAAAGAGATTTCTGAGCTTTGCCGACCGGAGTCTGGGCTTCAAAATGGCCGTTTGGGAGAGGGTGTTAGCCAATCCGTAGGCATTTCCTTTGAAGGAATGATAATCCCGCGAAAAGTCCGTCATGGCATAGCTGCGTTTTGTGACCACATGATCTCTGATTTTCTGCCCGGTCAGACTTTCGAACCGATCCATGACAATCTGGTACTGACGTTCTCTTTCCATTTCACTGTCCTGCAGACCGGGGGCCAGCGGGATCAGAATAACCAGCGCTTCTCCGCCGGGAGGGGCCACTGCCGGGTCGGTAACCGAGGCAGCCGATGTGTAAAACAGCGGGCGCTTTGGCCAGGCAGGCGAGGTATAAATATCGTCGGCATGGGCATCGAAGGACTCATCAAAAAACAGGGTATGATGAATCACCCCATCCAGTTTCCGGTTCAGACCGATGTAGAACAACAAACTGGAAGGGGACATCACTCTGGATTCCCAGTAGGAAGGTGTATAACCTGCTGACTCCTCTGGCAGCAATTGCTGATCGGTGTGATGGTAATCGGCTCCAGACACGACCAGAGACGGGGTATATCGGGCCGAACTGGTCACCACAGCAGTGACAGTCTTCCCATTGGTTTCCAGTTTCTGAACCGGTTCATTGAGCCGGATATCCACTCCGTTTTCATGGCACAGCTGAACCAGCGCATCCACGATTTTTCCCATTCCGCCCATGGGATACCAGGTACCAAGAACCAGATCGGCATAATTCATCATGCTGTAAAGCGCCGGGGTGTTCGAAGGAGTGGCACCCAGAAACAGCACCGGAAACTCGAGCAGGGTGATCAGACGCGGATGGTGAAACAGTTCCCTGACATGCCGGCGGAGTGATCTGAAAATCTGAATGCGGAACGCCTCACGGATCAGCCGGAAATCCATGAATTCGGTGATGGAAAGCGAGGGACGGAAGACAAAATCACTCATCCCTGTCCTGTACTTTTGTTCGGCCTGAGCAAGAAAGGATCGCAACCGGGGAACGGACCCTGGCTCGAGCTGATCGAACAGCTGTTCCAGTTCATTCATGCCGGCAGGTACATCAATGAAGTCCTTTTCACCAAAGTAAACCCGGTAGCCGGGATCCAGGCGGACCAGGTCGTAGAAATCGGATGTCGTCTTTCCGAAACGGGCATACAGGTTTTCAAATACCTCGGGCATCCAATACCAGGAAGGACCCATGTCAAACGTATACCCCTGATCGGACCAGGAACGGGCCCGGCCGCCGGGCGTGCTGTTTTTCTCCAGCAGGGTTACCCGGTAGCCAGCCTGTCCCAATAGTGCTGCGGTGGTTAAGCCGGCAAAACCGGCGCCGATGACGACAATGTCTTTTGACATGGAGAAATCCTGATGTTTGATGTCCGGAACAGTGTTTCTGCTCCGGTTAATTCCGGAAAGCCCTTAATTCAGGTAAGCCGAGTACATCCAGACCAGTTTTTCCTGTTCACGGATGTAATCTCCCATCAGGGCCGCGGTTCCCTCATCTCCTGCATCCTGAGCCATTTTCTGCAGATCACGCTGGTGACTGATCAGCCAGGAAAGACCTTCCAGACTGATTTTTACCGCCTTCTGACCATCAGAGATTCCTCTGGATTCCTTGACACCCGACAATTTCACAGCGTCGGAAAATGTGTGAATCGGAACGCCGCCCAGCGTCAGGATCCGCTCGGCCACTTCATCGACTTTGAGCAGGTGAGCATTGTACAATTCCTCAAACTTCAGGTGCAGTTCGAAGAACTGAGGACCCTTCACATTCCAGTGAAAGCCCCGCGTATTCATATAGATAACCTGGTAGGCGGCCAGCAGATCATTCAGACTGCTGATCAGTTTTTCACTTTTTGCCTTATCCAGACCGATTGCGTTGGTGGTTGTTTGCCTGGCCATGATGTGCTCCTTTTTTCTTCAAAGGTCGGAAAGATTCGACAATATAGAAAATCTATATTATGTATTGCCCTTATTGGCAATTTCTATGTGACCCGGTTATTTATGAACCGGACGTTTCTATCGTTAAATTTATGAAAAATTGAAGGAGGAAACATGGCCATCGTTCAACCTTTCCGCGGAGTCGTATACAATCCGATCCGTGTGGATTATGAAGCAATCACCTGTCCCCCGTATGACGTGGTCAATCCGACCCTTCACCAGTCCCTGTATGACCGGCATCCGCAGAACGCCATCCGCCTGGAACTGCCCATGGAGGAAAACCGGTACGACATCGCTGCCGAGCGTTGGACCCAGTGGCGTCAGCAGCAGGTCTTGCTGACGGACGAGCGACCGGCCATTTACCTGTACGATCAGACTTTCACCACTAAGGACGGAAAGGAAGTCACCAGAAAAGGTTTTATTGCCAGGCTGAAGACCGAACCTTTCTCTGCTCAGGTGGTGATGCCTCATGAACGAACCCTTCCCAAGGCCAAATCGGACCGGCTGAATCTGTTCAGAAAAACCGCCGCCAACTTTTCGCCCATCTTCGTACTGTACCGTGATCCGTCCCTTTCTCTCGATGAATGGATGTCGGAGACACGCGATGATCTTCCGTTTATGGAGGTGGTGGACTATCAGGGAACCACCAACCGGATCTGGCGCCTGAAGAATGCGGCGGTTCTGGACCGGATTCAGGCCTACTTCACCGACCAGAAATTGTACATTGCCGATGGTCATCACCGGTATGAAACCGCGCTGGCTTATGCGGAGGAACGGGCTTCGGCCAATCCTGCTCACACCGGATCGGAAGCCTACAATTTTGTGATGGCGTATTTTACCAACATGGATGATCCCGATCTGGTCGTCTACCCCACTCACCGGCTGGTCCACAGCCTGCCGGTTCCGGTGATCACATCGCTGGCCGGTCGGCTTGAGGAAGCGTTTGCCGTTTATGAATTCGGATCTGAAAATGATCTGAAGGGATTTATCAGGCAGCGGAAGACCGGCCGGTTTGGACTGGTTCAGCCAGCAAAGGGAGAGACCCTTCGGTTTTCGGGCCTGGAATTCCGCGGAGATTTTTCACATTTCGAGGATCAGAACCTGCCCACCGATCTGAAGGAACTGGATGTCAGTGTCCTGCACCAGATTATTCTGCGGAAATATCTCGGAATCACTCAGGAGGCGCAGGACATGCAAACCAACCTGATTTATTCAAAGGATTGGGATGAATCGGTGGGCATGATCCGAAACGGAAAAGCCGAGATGGCCTTTCTGATGAACCCGACCCCGGTTTCGAGCGTTGTGAATGTCTGTAATTCGGGGCACGTGATGCCCCAGAAATCAACCTTTTTCTATCCGAAGGTGATCACTGGAATCGTATTCCATGATCTGAACGGCCGCTAGAATCAGCTGAACCAGAACCACCCGATCAGAACCAGCAGAACCAGAACCACCGACATGACTATGTTGGTGGTTTCGGGCAATCCCCGCGTTAGCGTCACCCGATCCTGACTCCGGCCTGCCCAGGTGAGCGACCCGATTACCTTCGGATCAGGTTTGGCAGTAGCCAGCGAGACCAGAACGAGCACCCCGGAGCTGAGCACAAACAGCATCACGGCAAAGTGCAGGAAGTTCATGGTGATGAATCCGTTGAACATACCCAGATCCGGCTGCAGCAATTCAAGAATCAGACGGGCAAAACCTACCACCAGACCAGTCAGCAGGGCGGCAAATGCACCCGATGCGTTCGACCGGGGCCAGAAAATTCCGATCAGGAAAACGGCCGCAATGGGAGGCGAAATATACGCCTGCACGCTTTGCAGATAGATATACACCTTGCTTGAAATATAGGGAATCAGCGGAACCCACAGAATCCCCAGTCCGACCAGGGCCACTGTGGCCAGTCTTCCCACCAGAATCAGTTTTTTCTCGGGTGCATCCGGGCGGATCCGCTTATAAAAGTCGATGGTAAACAACGTGGAGGCTGAATTGAAGCAGCTGGCCAGGGACGACATAAGGGCAGCCAGCAGGGCAGCCATTACCAATCCGCGGAGGCCAACAGGAAGCAATTCCTTTACCAGCCACGGATAGGCCGTATCACCATCGATGGTCGGATTCAGTGCACGGGCAATCAGACCGGGAAGGACCAGAATGAAAACCGGCAACAGTTTCAGAAAACCTGCCATGATGGCTCCGCGCTGTGCAATGGGGATGTTGTTTGCGCTCAGCACCCTTTGCACGATGAACTGATCGGAGCACCAGTACCAGATTCCCAGAATCGGCGCTCCGAACAGGATACCCGTCCACGGGAAGTCAGGATCTTCGAGCGGTTTCCACATGTCAAAAAAGGAGGCATCCAGGCGGGATTCCAGACCAGACCAGCCACCTACCTGAATCAGGCCAAGGGTGGTCAGCAGGGCGGCCCCGGCGATCAGCATCACGGTCTGAACCACATCGGTGTAAATGACCGACTTTAATCCGCCCAGAACTGTATAAATTCCCGTCACGACCACCAGAATGATGGCAGCCATCATCATATCCCAGCCGAAGACGTATTTCAGAACAATTCCGCCGGCATACAGGGTGACTGAAATTTTGGTAAGGACATAGCCAATGATGGAAACGGTGGCGAGGTAGGTCCGGGAACGGGAATCGAACCGTTTTTCGAGAAATTCAGGGACTGTAAAAACCTTCGAGCTCAGATAAAACGGAACAAAGACCCAGGCAAGCAGCAGCAGAATCAGACTGGCCAGCCATTCAAAATGTCCGACAGCCAGTCCGGAATGAGCCCCGGCCCCGGCCAGTCCGATAAAATGTTCAGAGGAGATATTGGCTGCAAAAAGAGAGGCCCCGATGGCCCACCATGGAGAGGACCGGCCGGCCAGGAAATAGTCGGCAGAGGTTTTTTCCTTCCGTCCGACCCACAATCCAATGGCCAGCACCAACAGCATGTATCCGATAATAATGATCAGGTCGAGTTGAAAATCCATGATGAATAGTCCTGAATGAGTCCGGTTTGATTGACACGCTGATGTTTAAAATACTAAGTTTATCTGAAGATTATGAATACACCCGGAAAAAACACACATGACAACCGCCCCACATTGCAGCAGTACATGAAATTCATGCAGTTGGTCTCGAGTGGCGGAGAGGCGAAAATTCTCATTCAGGGCGGATACGTTCTGCTGAACGGTGAAACCGAAACCAGACGCGGCAAGCGGTTAAACAAGGGAGACCAACTGATGATTGATGGAAAGGGACCGTATGAAGTTTCTTATTAGTCTGTGTGTTCTGACGGGTTGGTGGTGGGCCGGACAGGGCCAGATTCCACTGACCGATTACCGGATTCAATCCATTATCCGGCATCAGGACTTGCGGTCACCGGGGCACACCTTTCTCCCGTATTTAAGTGATTCCGATTCATTGATCCGCCGGCGGGCTCTGCAGGCCCTGGCCTCGGTTCAGAACCGAGGTGATCTGGCGCTGGTGACCGACCTGTTTCAGGATCCTTCAGCCGATGTGCGGGGGATGGCCTATCTGGCGGCTGGGCAGACCGGGGATTCTTCTGCACTAATTCCCATGATTGAAGCTCTCAGGAACGATTCCCATCCCGTTTCACGGGCGGAACTGGGGTTGGCGATCGGTCAGGTCATCACCCAGAGGCTTTATCTGGCCCTGCGGGATTCCGCCTTGCTGACCGATCCCGCGCTGCATGCCCGTGTTCTTTTCCGGATGGCCACCCGGGGTCCGTTGGCTCCGGTTCAGATTGCCGACGGAAACCTTCTGCTCAGAATGTCTCTCTCCCCTTCCGATCACTCCATGGTGCTTTATGCACTTTCCAGAGGAATCCGCAGTCCGTTGCCCGATGCCTCGCTGGCTGCCACTCTCGAACCGTGGACCTACGATGCCGACCCGCTGAACCGGAACCGGGCCATTCAGGTGTTCCGGCGGTTCCCCGATTCCACCGGTCTTGCAGCCGCCAGACGGCTGATCACCACCGAGACCGATCCCGGTGTTTTGCAGGCAGCAGCCAGGGTGTTGCTTTCAAAAGCCGCCTTTCTTGATATCTCAGATGCCGAGCGGCTGAAACGTCTGACCCTTTTCCCGACTTCATGGGTTCAGGTATCGCTGGCACAAACCCTGAGGACCACCGACAGCACAAAAGTGACCTCGGATGCCTGGAGACGGCTACGGTCGGTGGTTTATGAACGGATGGCGCTTTCGTCGCCGGTTCCCGGATACCGGGATATTGAATGGATGATCACCGCCTGCCAGTTTGGTCACGGTCCCGATTCACTGATCGGCAGGCTATCCACGCTTCCGAATCCGTTTCTAAGAGGGTTTCAGGCCGTTCTTCTCGGCTATCTTCCGGTGCCGGGATCAACAGCGCGTCTGACGGAACTTACCAGGGCCTCCGATCCGGCAATCCGCACCCCGGCCGCTCAGATTCTCACCGATCAGATCCGGAAAGGCCAGGTGGATACCCTGACCATCCGGGCCATGCTGCGATCCTGGTTGGCCACGGCCGACCTGTCCCTGGTATCTTTTGCATCGGACCTGCTCACCAACCCCGCCTTCCGCTACGAGGGACTTGAACCGGACATCGGATCCTGCTTCGATAAAACCAACTCCGCCGATGGGGTTGAGGCGTTGCTGGGACTGATCTCACTCACCCGCCAGCTCGGAACCCCTGCTGCCGCCGACTTGCTGACCCGTTGGACGTCTCATTCTTCACCGGTTGTTGCCAGGGCGGCCCGTGAAGCTTTGAATCAGAAGCCGGGACCTCGTCCGCTGCAGCAGGCCATGCCGGCCGTTGATCTTGCGGGTCTGACTGGTTTGCAAAAACCACTGTTCCTCGACTGGAAGACATCGAAAGGAACCATCCGGATGAAACTGCTTCCCGAGGAGGCCCCCATGACCGTTCTGGCCATGCTGCGACTGGTCCGTACCGGATTTTTCAACGGGATTTATTTCCATCGTCTGGTTCCGGATTTCGTGATACAGGGCGGAGATCCGCGCGGGGATGGCTCGGGTGGTCCGGGATTTGTACTCAGAAGCGAATTCAGCCAGATCCGCTATTCACAGGCCGGAAAGGTTGGAATGGCTTCGGCCGGGAAGGATACAGAAGGGTGTCAGTTTTTCATCATTCATTCACCAACTCCCCATCTGGACGGACGTTACACCATCTGGGCGGAAGTGGTATCCGGATTGAGTGTTGCAGATGAATTGGAACCGGGGGATCGTATTGAATCGGTCAGGGTGATCGGGGAATAGCCAGAAACAAGAATCAGTTGTTTGCGGGCAGATACTCCACGGGAGAGCTGGTGGTCCGCTGGCTCTTTTCCCAGTCGCGGTACCGGTCGAGCGAAATAAGACCAATCGGCCCTTCGTAGATTCCGCCATTGAGCAGATTGTCATACACACGAACCGCCAGAACATTGACACCGTTGGTAAAGGTACCGGGAGGCATCAGGTAGGCCCGCAATTCACGGTATTCCTGATAAAAATCGGATCCGGGTCCCAGACGACCGGTCCGGCCCACAAAACAGCCATTCACCCAGGCTTCATCCACATCATCAATTTTTCCGAGCAGAAGCACCAGCGGCTGATCGAGCAGATATTCCGGAACCTTAAACCGGATCCGGTACCAGCCATAACCATCGTAACCCCGGAATCCCTGGGTTTCCCACGCAGAAGGAACCCAAACCGAGGACCACGGACCCTCATCAAAAAGCTCATCACGGTAGTCTGGGCTGTCTCCGGGTGTGAATTTCCACCGGCCGGCCATGTTGACATTCAGCTCAGGGGCATCATTCAGTTCGAAAATGCCGATCCTGCCATGACTGATTCCGCCACTCAATGCCCCGTCGTACACACGAATGGCAATCACCTGCTCCTGACCCGAGCGCAGGAGTTCCGGGTGGATGTAATAGCGCTGGAAATTGTTGAAGGAAGAATTGAATCCCGGAGGGAATTCACCCGATTTGCCGATCAGAATTCCGTTTAGATACACCTCGCTGGCGTCATCAATGTAACCGAGATGCAGATAAAGCGGCCGTGGTGACTTGCGTTCGGGGATGGTAACCTTCACCCGGTACCAGGCATAACCATCGTATCCCTCGAATCCCTGATTTTCCCAGCTGCCCGGAACCCGGATGGAATTCCAGTGATCATCGCTTAAGGACGGACTGGCCCAGGAAGCATCATCGCCCAGTGAAAACTTCCAGTCTCCCCGCAGGGAAACAATCTGTTTCCATTCTTCGGCCTGAACGGTGGTCAGACCGGTCAGTAAAAGGGTGAGATAGAGGAGGCTGGTCTTCATGTTTGTAAAGACGAAGCTACCCAGAAAAATTTTCTGGCTTGTCGGAAGGGTGTCTTAACTTGTCAAAAAACGCTATTGGCAGGTAAAATCGAAGTCCCGGCCCCCTTCACAGGAGATACCGGGACTGTCTTTAAACCTTACTGGTAGGTGAAAATGACCTTTTCCTTCATTTTCGATTTGGTGCCTTCGTAAAACTGCTTTACGTCTGAATAGTAACGCGGATTGATCACGATTCCCTTCAGTTCAAACTCCTCTGAAGAAACTAACTGTCCGGCGGAGGGTTGTGTGAAGACTTTTTTATATGCCAGATGATCGGTTGATTTCTGATAGGCCTCCGGAAGGGTTCTCAGTTTATATCGTTTATCCGGAAAATTCACGGTGATGTTTTTCCGGAGAATGTACGGGTAGGCAAACTCGATGGGGTATTTGCGTTTATCCTTGCTGAGCCAGCTGGTTTTATCAATCAGTTCAAAGGGATCGGTATGAACAAAGACCAGATCACCCTGCCGGCTGATGGCAGCAGAGGTTTTAAACGAAAAGCGGAGAGCAAAATCCTGATGAATCGAATCAAGCGGGCCGTGTGATACCTTCAGCAACCGGATGTTCAGGAAATCATCTCCCATCATCGATTTGCAGTATTTCTCCAGATCCAACGCCGAATAATCCTTAAATTGATTCCGTCTGCCATGATTACGCTCTCCCCTGTAAATCATTTCCACATCGAACTGAAGGGAATCGCTGTTATCAATGGTGACCACCTGGTTGATGGTGGTGATATTGTCCCGGCTGATACTGCCCGGGGTCCGCTCAATCGTGGCGGTCTTGTTATCGTGAAGAACCAGCACATTGATATCCTCGCAATCCCACCGGAGATCATCCAGGCGGGCATACCGCATGGTAGGATCGAGCCACAGAACCTTCCCTGCCCTGGTTTCTGCTTTGGCAATCATGTGATTAAACCGCATTGAAGGGAAATTCGGGTCCATCCGGCCTTCATCCATGGTCAGAACCAGCACCGGTTCGGCTTTATAACCCAGCTCTCTCAGCATGGTGATCAGGAGGGTGGATTTGTCCTTGCAATCCCCGTATCCGAGCCGGATCACATCAGCTGGCAATGCTGGCCGGAATCCACGCTCTCCTAACGGAATGGCTTCGTACCGGAGTCCCTGTGCATAGTCATACAATGACTGAATTTTTTCCTCATCCGATTTCTTTCCGGCCACCAGCGAACTGGTAAGCTTTTTCACAGAATCGGTTGCCTGCAGGCGGTCCTTGTAGTAGTATTCCAGATACTCTTTTGCAATCACATTCCAATCGGACCAGTCAAAATCGGCAAAACGCAGATAACCGCGGTACATGGAATGATCGGGCATGTTGGGATCGGGCCGGAAGGCGGGAACATTTTTCACGGACCAGTGATACATCACTTTTGCGTCATTGAGGTTTCCGCTTGGGTTGGCCAGATTGGTCTGAACCGGATCATCCAATTGGAAATTGTATGCCTTAAACCTCCAGGTCCATCCATACCCATCATTTTCCTTTGGAATGATCATGATACGTGGAGCAATCAGTTTATAGTCGTTTTTTAAAACCGGTTCGTACTCCTGAATATCCCATCGGGCGGTACTGAAGAAGGCACTGTTATTCACCACATAGAAGTACTCAATCATTGAATTTTCACGCAGGCCCGGAAAGGTGATTTTTATCGAATTTCCCTTTTCTTTGTCCATCCCCACACCCGCCTCATAGGAGACTTTTACGATATCTGCATCCTGAACCACCACGATGGTACCATCCGGATTGATCACGCGGGCACCCACCGATTTTAAAATGTCATCATTGTCAAGCTGGAGGGAAATGCTGGAATAGGCACTCAGGTTTCTGAAAATTTTTCGCACTGTGTGGTAGGTGACTTCGGTCTCGGGGCGTGTGAACCTTGCTCCGGTGACAAGAGAGACATTCACCGTGGTTTCATTCAGTAACGTGACCGCATCATCTTCCGGGAAAGCTTCCGGGGTGATCGGACCGATATCGACCAGATCGGTCTGAAGTTGATTGATATCCACGAACAGATTGGTGGAAAGGCAGCCGGGCAGGAGAACCAGAACCGACAGTCCGGAAATCAGCAAATATTTTCTCATAACAACCTTCTGTTTTTATCGGGATTACGTGTCGGTTTTTAAGCAACCAACTGGTTACAAAAATAATAAAATCCTGATAGAACCGCTTTTAGCGGTATTACAACTGCATTAGATTTGCCCGTCGATTACTTTTGCAGCCATGCCTCTCAGAATTCCTTACCGGTATATTGAACATCCATCCGCGAAAGTGCCCGACGGTCCGGTGCTGGTCATGCTGCACGGATACGGCAGCCACGAGGAAGATTTATTTTCCATGCGCCATGCGCTGTTCCCCGGATTTCATCTTCTCAGCCTGAGGGCCCCGCATGAACTTCCCTGGGGTGGTTATGCCTGGTTTCCGATAGATTTCACCCCTCAGGGAGTACGGATCAATCCGGAAGAAGCGGCCGCCACTTTAACCGAACTGACGGCCGCCATCGAAGAAATCGGGAAGACCTTCCGCCGACCGGTGGTGATGATGGGGTTCAGTCAGGGCACCATTATGAGTTTTGGCGTGGCCTTAAGACAACCGTCGCTGATCAGGGGAGTGATCGGATTCAGCGGGCGGCTGGTCTCTTCCTTCTCTCCCGCTGTGCCAGACCCCGGATATTCATCCATCCGCATCATTCAGACACACGGAAGCATGGATCCGGTTATTCCTGTGTCGGAAGGGCGCTCTGCTTCTGAGACACTCAAACGCCTCGGCTTTACTCATGAATACCGTGAGTACACCTTTCAGCATGAAATTTCCATGAATTGCCTCGAGGATGTTAACCATTGGATTGCCGTCAACTTTAACCACTTCACCAAACCAGAGTAACCCATGAAAACACGACTGACGCTTACCCTGTTTTTCCTGTTCACCCTTGTCCAGCTGAATGCACAGACCATCGGTCCCTTCGCTTCGAAAGGAACCACCGGTCTGAATTTTTCGCAAACCGGATTTAACAACTGGGCCGGCGGGGGAGAAAATGCCATTTCCACCACCGCATACTTTAACCTTTCCCTCGATCAGGTAACCGACAATTTCACCTGGAACAACTACATCGATGTCGCCTACGGATTGGTTAAACAGGGGGAAAAGGATTTCAGAAAGGCCGAGGATAAACTGACCCTTCAGTCAAAAATCGGTCGCAAACTGAATGATCAATGGAACCTGACCGGTCTTCTGGAACTGAAGACCCAGTTCGATGCCGGATTTAAGTATGAAACCAAAGCCGGAATTGAAACCAAATCCTTTGTTTCCCGCTTCATGTCACCCGGGTATGTGAATCTGGCCATTGGTTTTGATTATGTGCCGCTTCCCAATCTGTCGGTGTTTATCACTCCTGCCACCGGAAAAGCCACCTATGTGCTGGATGATGTACTTGCCAAAGCCGGTGCCTACGGGGTCGATCCGGGCGACAATGCCTTGTATGAATTTGGTGCCTACCTGAATGCCAAATACACCGAAACCCTCATGGAAAATGTTTCACTGCTGACGAAACTGAACCTCTTCTCTTCCTATGAGAAATTGCAGTACATCGATGTGAACTGGGAAAACCTGATCTCTATGAAAATCAACACGTACCTCTCTGCCAGTATCAGCACCACCCTGATGTACGATGACGACATCGTTCTGCAGAAAGACGATGGCACCATCGGCCGGTCTGTGCAGTTCAAGGAAGTGATCGGTCTCGGTCTTTCCTACACCTTCTGATTGATACCTCTGGGGAACCGTCGCCGGTTCCCCGATTCCTTCCCCATCCCGTTTATTTTCTAACTTTCTTTTAATATTTTGCCTGCCATCTGATTCAGAGGGCACCTATGAAAACCGTTGGCATTTTGTTTGGCATGGAAAACACCTTTCCATTTGCCCTGGCCGATTCCATCAATAAACAGAACCATCCGGCGATCCGCGCCGAAGTGATGCAGCTGGGGCATCAGCAGGTGTCAGTGCCCATGAAGTACGACCTCATTGTGGACCGTATTTCACAGGATGTTCCCTTCTACCGGTCCATGCTGAAAAATGCAGCACTCACCGGGAGTTTTGTGATCAACAATCCGTTCTGGTGGTCGGCCGATGACAAGTTCATTAACTGCACCCTTGCCGAGAAAGTGGGAGTTGCTGTCCCGAAAACAGTCCTGATTCCCTCGAAAGAACGTCCGAGCAACACGCAGGAAACCTCATTCCGCAATCTCATGTATCCGCTCGACTGGGAGGGCATTTTTTCCTATCTGGGATTTCCCCTGTTCATGAAGCCCTATGATGGCGGCGGCTGGCGCGATGTGTACAAGATACATGACCGGGAGGAGTTCTGGTCGGTGTATGAGACCACGGGACAGGTGGTCATGATGCTGCAGGAGGCCATCGAGTTCGACAGTTATTACCGTTGTTACGGGGTTGGCCGGCAGTATGTCCACATCATGCCATATGAACCCCGGAATCCGCATCACCTGCGCTACCATGCCGATCCATCCAAACTCACTCCTGCCCTGAAGAAACGTATTTCTGCCGATGTGCTTAAACTCTGCACCGTTCTGGGTTACGACCTCAATACCGTTGAGTTTGCAGTCCGGGATGGCATTCCCTACGCCATCGATTTCATGAATCCGGCACCAGATGCCGATATCAAGTCGGTGACCGAACCCAATTTTGAGTGGATTGTCGGGACCATGACCCGCTTCCTGACCGATCTTGCCGAAAGCAACCGCCAACCCGACTACCCGACTCCGTGGCAGCAGGTGCTCGGTCCTGTTGGCCGGAAACCGGCAGCAAAAACCAAATCAACCCGATCCGCAAAGAAGTGAACCAATCCGCGAAGAGGATACCATGTTAGAACGTCCCGATTTTACACTGGGAATCGAAGAAGAGTTCATGATTGTGGACCCGGTATCGGGTGAACTGAAATCGAGCATTTCGGAAATTTTCGAAGATGGGAAGATGATCCTTCAGGAGAAGATCAAACCCGAAATGCACATGTCGGTGGTCGAAGTGGGAACCCACATCTGCAAAACCACCAGCGAAGCCCGGCAGGAAATCGTTTCGCTCCGCAGCGAAATTTCGAAACTGGCACGGGCACAGGGGCTCGAAATTGCAGCCTCGGGAACCCATCCCTTCAGTCACTGGAAGGATCAGGATATTCACCCCGACAGCCGGTACCTGAAAATTGTGGAAGACATGCAGATTGTTGCACGAAGCAATCTGATTTTCGGTCTTCACGTTCATGTGGGAATCAGCGACAAGCAGACGGCCATTCAGCTGATGAACGAAGTGAGATATTTTCTCCCTCACATTCTGGCGCTTTCGACCAATTCACCCTTCTGGATCGGACGAGAAACCGGCCTGATGAGCTACCGGACCAAGGTGTTCGATAAATTTCCCCGGACCGGAATTCCCGACTATTTCCCGACTCACTGGGATTTTGCCAATTATGTTGACACCCTGGTGAAGGTGAATTCCATTGATAACGCCAAGAAAATCTGGTGGGATGTCCGTCCGCATCCGTTTTTCCCAACGCTGGAATTCCGGGTGGCCGATGTTCAGATGCGGGTGGATGAAACCATTGCACTGACCGCTCTGATTCAGTCACTCTGCCTCACCCTGTGGAAAATGCGGACGAAGAACATTGGCTGGCGCATGTATCGTCGCGACTTCATCATGGAAAACAAATGGCGGGCGGCCCGTTACGGCATCCGCGGAAACATGATTGATTTTGGCAAGACCATGGAAGTGCCCACTGTGGAACTGCTGTATGAACTGATTGAGTTTGTGGCTGAAGCCGCCGAGGAACTCGGTTGCCGCAAAGACCTGATGTACATCCATAAAATGATCTCGAACGGAACCGGGGCCGAACGTCAGCTTCAGGCCCACAAGGAGTCGGGTGGAGATTTTGCAAAACTGGTGCAGTACATCGTTCGCGAAACCCACACCGGATTACCTGTCTGATGGTACAGGACCGGCGGCATTCATTTATTTCCGGATTCAGCCAGCAACGCTACCAGCGTTTTGTGGCAGACATGGAAGCCGACTTTGGTTCACCCATTGCCTTCCACATCTGCGAAACCCCGGTTTTCTTCGACCGGGAGCTGACCCGTCGTCTCATCAGTGATGCCACCGATCTGCTGTATCAATCGCTTTCCCCCGCCATTCAGTCCCTGACCGATCGCGCCATTCCCCCGCACTACCGGGTTCCCGGTCCGGAAGGGAAACCGCACTTTGTTCAGGTGGATTTTGCCATCACCCGGCAGGAGGGTGCCTTGGTGCCAAAACTGATTGAACTGCAGGGATTCCCTTCCCTTTACGCATTCCAGCTGGGCCTGGGCCGGCATCTGAAAACCTATTCGGGCATGACCGATGTTTCCATTCTGCCCGATGGAATGACCGAAGATCGCTATCAGCAACTCCTGACCCGGACGCTCACCGGCGGCCAGTCACCAGAGGAGACCGTTCTGCTCGAAATTGATCCGGACCGACAGAAAACCTTCATCGATTTTCACCTGACCCGTCAACTCACCGGAATCAGGATTGTGGATCTGTTGTCTGTTAAAAGAGACGGAAACCGTTACGTTTACAAAGCTGATGAAAAATGGAATCCACTTAGCCGGGTGTATAACCGGGTTATTTTCGATGAACTGGACCGGAAAGGGCTTCAGTCCCCCATCGATTTCGGAACGGTGGACCATCTGACCTGGATCACTCATCCCAACTGGTATTACCGCATTTCGAAATTTCTGCTTCCGCTTTTGCAGCATCCGTCGGTTCCGGCCTGCTGGTTTCTCGATGAAGCTCCCTGGCAGGATCTGGATCTGAGCCGGTATGTGCTGAAACCTCTCTTTTCCTTCGCGGGTACAGGGGTCAAAGTGACCATCACGGCAGACGACATCCGTTCCATACCGGAAGCGGACCGTCATGATTACATTCTGCAGGAAAAAGTGGCGTACGAACCCATTCTCGAAACACTGGATGATCCTGCCAAACTGGAAGTCCGTGTGATGTTTCTGCCCGATGGGGAGGGTTACGTGTGCAGCAACTTTCTGGTGCGGGTATCAAAGGGGGCCATGATGGGTGTCGATTTTAATAAAAACCGCACCTGGGTGGGCTCGGCGGGCGCCTTGTTTCTTCCCTGACCGGCAGACTATTGCAGAGCCGGGAATCCGCGTTCCACCGGGAAACCGTTGTAAATCCAGCCACCGAATCCATCCGACAGATAAATCACCTTCCTGAAGTTCATTTCAGCCAGAACCGGAAACAGTTTGGTATCACAGACCGAGGTTCCGCAATAGACCACCACCGTCTTTGATGTGTCGAGCATGGCCAGTGTCAGGCGGGCGGTTCCTCCGCGTTCGTCGGCAGGAAACGCACCCGGAATCCGGGCTTCCTCAAAATCGGTGAAGCGGCGCGTATCGATGAAGACCACATTGGTATCTCCCAGTTTACTCACCATCTGCCCCGAGGTACGGATGATAAATCCGTAATGTTCCCGTTGCCAGGCATCCATATCCACCGGTTTGTCTGCGGAACAACCCATCAGAAACAGAATGAATCCGGCCGGAAGGATCAACCATTTTTTCATCGTCACTCTCCATCGTATCTTGCCGGCCCGGTCAATGAACAGACCATGTTCCGGGCTTTAATACCGTTAGATACTAAACCATCAATTCAGAGTCATTGTTTCCGCCCCGGGCTTTTACCAACCTGTGAAATCTGCATTCCTGATCCGCTCCGATCCTGACCGCCTGTACCAGCTGATTTTCCGCCGGTCGGTGCTGAAAAAATTTGTGGTTCCCTCGAAGAGTCTGGGACTTTCCCGGACGGTCTATGTTTATTTCCCGGTCGGCTATGAAAATCTGGATCAGCGGTTTCCGGTTTTGTACCTTTTCAGAAACCATGAAAGCGAATGGATCAACCGCAAGCAGGATGGATCGCGTCAGGGACGGAATGTGCGTGACGTGCTCGATGAACTCATCCGCACCGGTAAAATGAAGCCGCTTCTGGTGGTCATGCCCGGGATGGGCAGTCTGGATAATCACATTCCCGGATTGGGTGTCAATTTCTCTCATCCGGCCCTGGCCAGCGGACGGGAAGGGATCGGAACCGGCCGTTTCGAAGATTACCTGATCAGGGACCTGATTCCCTGGGTGGATCACCGTTTCCGCACGCTTCCCGGTCCCTATCACCGGGGAACCGATGGATTTTCTCTCGGTGGGTACACGGCGGTTCAGCTGGTCCTTCGCCATCCGGATCTGTTTCACACCGCCGGTTCTTTTGATGGCACCCACATGTGGCTGAATTTCCGCGATCCGCGCGGAGGCGGCGGTCCCGATAAGACCTGGACGGAATCCACCATGTTTGAACCCGCCTTCGGGAAACCATTTTCCATTCCGCTGGCACTTGAGTACAATGCATCGAACCTGCTGACCCAGCTGGCCCGATCCCGGAAAAGACCCGACCTGAAGTTCCTGATCACCTGCGTTAACCGCGAACCCGACGGAAACCGGGATCGGGCGCTTCACCTGCTGTATCAGCTCGATAAAGCCGGTTACCGGAACGAACTTCCCACCCATGTTCTCGATCCGGATGCATCGCACAACTGGTACTGGGCCGATCGCCACCTGGCCCTGACGGCCCCGGTTCACAGCCGGTTGCTGTGGGAAAAAGCCTGAGCATTCCGCTTTCCATCACATTAATTCTTTTAAAAAAGCGCTTTTCCCTGTTTCCATTCATTGACTGATTGCCTACCTTTTGGTTTTACAAAAGGATGACAAATCATGTACGGCATGCATCAGTTTCCCGATCAGGTCTCCCGTCTTTCCGATCTACCCACCGGGTACGATCTGCTTCATCATCCCTGGTTCAGCAAAGGAACCGCCTTTACCGAAGAAGAGCGCGATTTGCTCAACCTTCGTGGTCTGTTGCCTCCCATCGTCAGCACCATTGAGGGCCAGACTCAGCGGGCCATCAATAACATCCGGAAAAAATCGACCAATCTGGAAAAGTACATTTTTCTGGTGACCCTGCAGGAACGGAATGAGACTCTGTTTTACCGGTTGCTGATGGACCACCTGGAAGAACTGATGCCCATCATTTACACACCAACCGTCGGACAGGCCTGTTCTGAGTACCTGCATATTTTCCGCCGGCCTATGGGACTTCAGCTTTCCAAGCGGGACAAGGGCCGGTTTAAACAGATTCTTCAGAACTGGCCGCGCAAGGATGTCCGGGTCATTGTGGTAACCGATGGGGAGCGCATTCTCGGACTTGGCGACCTGGGTCTTGGCGGTATCGGGATTCCGGTGGGGAAAATGGCCCTTTATACTGCATTGGCCGGTATCCACCCGGGACACAATCTGCCCATTATTATCGATGTGGGAACCAACAATCCCAGACTGCTGAATGAGCCCCTCTATCTCGGACTGAAAGAGGAACGGATCCGCGGTCAGGAATACGATGATCTGATTGATGAATTCGTCTGGGCCGTGCAGGAAGTGTATCCCAAAGCGCTGATTCAATTCGAGGATTTTGCAAACCTGAATGCGTTCCGGTTGCTGGAAGCGTATGAAGACCGCATTTCCTGCTTCAATGATGATATACAGGGTACAGCCAGTGTGGCGGTGGCCGGTGTCTTTGCCGCTCTGAAGGAAACCCGGACCCGTCTGGCCGACCACCGCATTCTGTTCCTCGGCGCCGGTGAAGCTGCCACGGGAATCGGACATCTGATCGTGGACGCTCTGAAGGAAGACGGCATGCCGGAACCGGAAGCAAAGACCCATTGCTGGTTTGTCGATTCGAAAGGGCTGGTCGTTACCGGCCGGGAAGGCATCGGCGGACACAAGGCCTTTTTCGCACATACGGGCGAGTTTACTGCTGACCTGCTGACGGCCATCCGGTTGTTAAAACCCACCATTCTCATCGGTGCCTCGGGTCAGGGAGGATCCTTTACCCGCGAGGTGATTGAAGCCATGGCTGCAATCAATGACAGGCCGGTGATTTTTGCGCTTTCCAATCCGACTTCCCATGCAGAATGCACGGCTGAACAGGCGTATGGCTGGTCGGGCGGACGGGCCATTTTTGCCAGCGGAAGTCCGTTCGATCCGGTCACCATCGATGGAAAAACCCGGTATCCCGGACAGGGAAACAACGCTTACATCTTCCCGGCAGTCGGACTGGCGGCAGTGGTGACGGCTGCCAGCCGGATTCCCAATGAAACGTTTCTGATCGCAGCTCATGCGCTTTCCGAACTGGTGACCGACCAGGAACGGTCAGAAGGACGGTTGTATCCCACCCTGACCCGAATCAGAGAAGTCTCCTTCCACATTGCACTGGCGGTGACCCGGTTTCTTTTCAGAAAACGGCTGGCCCGCGTGAAAGAACCGGCTGACCCGGAATCCTGGCTGCGCACGTTTATTTACGAACCCAGATACCCCGATTACACCCGGCTGCCCCGGTAAGTAAAGTGGTTACCGGTTTGAAACCGTCCCCGGGCACCTGATCTTTGCCCGATGCCGATTTTTACCTGTAACCAGCTCGCAAAATCTTACCACAACCGCCTGTTGTTCGAAAATGTCTCCTTCGGATTGGATGACGGAGACCGGGTGGGAATTATCGGGCGAAACGGAGCCGGAAAAACCACCCTGCTTCGGATCATCGCCGGCGAGGAACAACCCGATACCGGTCAGGTGGTATTTAACAAATCGGCCCGGTTCCGGTATCTTCCTCAGCTTCCTTCCTTCGACCGGCACGCCAATCCGCTCGATACGGTACTCATGGCCCGTCCCGATCAGTACCGGCTGTTAAAAGAATATGATCAGATTGCCCACTCGACCAGTCCCGACACCGACCGTCTGGCCGTACTGGCCCATGATCTCGACGCCACTGGTGGCTGGAATCTGGAACAGCAGGCACGCGAAATGCTTCACCGGCTGGGTGTCACTGACTTCTCGGCCGATGTGACCACGCTTTCGGGCGGGCAGCGCAAGCGGATTGCCCTGGCACAGGTTCTGCTTTCCGATCCCGACCTGCTCATTCTGGATGAGCCCACCAACCATCTGGATGCGGATACCGTGCAATGGCTTCAGGATGTGCTTCAGCAGTCACCACGGGCTTTGCTGCTCATCACCCACGACCGGTATTTTCTCGATGCCGTCAGTAACCGCATTCTCGAACTGGACCGGCAATCGATCATTCACTATCCGGGTAATTACGAACAGTTTCTCGAGCGGAAAGAAGCCGTTCTGGAAGCCGAAGAAGCCGCCCAGGATCATCTGCGGAATAAGCTGCGAACCGAACTGGCCTGGTTGCAGCGGGGTGCCCGCGCACGCCGGACGAAACAGAAAAGCCGCATCGACTGGATTGCCTCCATGCAGGCGGCCCCAAAACCACCCGAAGAGAAGAAAATCAAAATCGAGCTGGGAAATCAGTTTCTGGGTGCCAAAGTTATTGATGCCATCAACATCGGTAAGTCCCTTGGGGAAAAACTCCTCTTCAAATCTTTCACCCTTGTCACCTCACCGGGAGACCGGATTGGCATCATTGGTCCGAACGGAAGCGGGAAGACCACCCTGCTGAAAGTCCTGGCTGGTGTGCTTCCTCCCGATACTGGCACGTTAAAAATCGGACAAACAGTCAACCTCGCCTGGTTCCGGCAGGAAATTGATGATTTGCAGTCGGGGCAGACGGTTATCGGGTCGCTGAAGGAGATTGCCGAATACATCGATGTGGGGGTTGGCCGCGACCGCTATCTGACCGCCAAAGATCTGCTCGATCAGTTTTTGTTTTCCCCGAATCAGCATCATGCAAAGGTGGATACCCTTTCGGGGGGTGAACGACGCCGGCTGTCCCTGCTTCGGCTGCTCATGCGGAATCCGAATGTGCTGCTGCTTGATGAACCCACCAACGATTTCGATCTGGATACACTTGGTGCACTCGAAAATTATCTGCAGAATTTTGGCGGATGTCTGCTGGTGGTTTCCCACGACCGGTCGTTTCTCGATAAAACCGTCGATACGATCCTGGCGTTCGAACCCGGCGGCGTGATTAAAACTTACCCGGGAAATTACTCGGCCTACCTCGATAAAAAGGAAGCCCGCGAAAACGAGCAGTCATCCACCGTTGCAACCAAACCAAAAGCACCGGCAAAACCCACCTCCCCGGCCACCAAATCAGGGAAACTGTCCTACAAGGAAACCCGGGAACTGGAACAACTCGACCGGGATATTCAATCCATCGAAGATGAAAAAGCCAGCCTGACCGAACAGTTACATCTCTGCGGCGAATCGGATTATAAGAAGCTGATGGAGATTTCCAACCGGATTGAGGAACTGGATAACCAGCTCGAGGAAAAATTTCTTCGGTGGATGGAATTGTCTGAGCAGGGAAAAAAGAGCTGAATTAACCAACGGCCATCTCGTTTATTTCAAAACAACCGGAATTATCTATTCACCAATCCAGATTCCGGACCTTCGGCAAACGCAGGTCACCGGCGGCATTCCCCTCTATACGCTTTCACACTATCATCACTCGTCTGAATCGCGGATTTACACGGATGAGTGGATTGCACCGAAACCATCCTCATAGAACAAGCCTTTTAAATGTCAGGCTTTTGCTGCCAAAATTGATTAACAATCCGACTTCCAGTTTGTACGCCTTTAAATAATTCAGAACCTGAGCCAGATGTACGTCTTCCTATTCGATAATGGCTTTTAATTCTACCAGGACTTTACCTTCTACAATAAAATCTGCTCTTCTGGTCCCAATCGGTTCGGTAAGCCTTTTATAAAATATTTCCTGTTCAATTTCTCTTGCATATTCCAATCCGGCCTGAGAAAACTCCCATGCTAAAGCTCTTTGGTAAATGACTTCCTGAAATCCATTTCCAAGAAACTTATGAACCTCAAATGAAGCTCCAATGATTTTTTCTGTTATTTCTCTGTACTTCAGTTCTTCTGCCATTTTATAAATCCGGGCAATCCTTTAATCGGTTTAATCCGTGATTCAGACAGCGGGAAAAAGAATAATAAACTCACTTCCCTCGCCCTCTCTTGTTTCCAGTTTTATCTCACCCCCATGTGCTTTCACAATATCATAGCTCAGACTCAATCCCAGACCGGTACCTTGTCCCGTGGGTTTGGTGGTAAAAAAGGGCTGAAAAATTTTATCCCGTATTTCACCAGGAATACCCTTTCCATTATCAGAAATCCGGATTTCGAAGTGATTGGTTTTCAGTCGGGTTTGAACAGTCACTTCCGGCTTATACCCATTAATATCTGCCTTTGATTTCTCGTGAACGGCGTAGAATGCATTGTTAATGATATTAAGTAATACCCGACCGATATCCTGTGCAACCAGATTCATGGCTGGCAAGGTGGCATCCAGATCCGTCCGGAATTCAGCGTTAAAGGATTTGTCTTTCGCCCGCAATCCATGGAATGACAGCCGCAGATATTCTTCAGCCAGGTTGTTCACATCAGTCAGGGTCCGTTCACCGGTTGCGGAGCGGGAATGTTCCAGCATGCCTTTCACAATACCGCTGGCCCGTTTTCCATGGTGGGAGATTTTTTCAAGATTTATCCGGATGTCCGCTGACAGGGCCTTTGCTTCCTCCAGATCGCCCTTTTCCAGTTCAGATTGCATTTCCTCCATCAGTTCATTGCTTATTTCGGAGAAATTGTTCACGAAGTTGAGCGGATTCTGAATCTCATGCGCAATTCCCGCTGTCAGTTCACCCAGCGAAGCCATTTTTTCGGATTGGATAAGCTGGGCCTGAGTCGATTTCAGGGTGGTGTATGCTTTTTCGATTTCCCTGGCCTGTTCAATTTCCCGGTCACGCACCTTTTCGCGTTCCAGCCGGACCAGGCGCTGACGCTGATACCGGTCTATCAGAAAGACCGCGCCAAAAAAGAGGAACGCATAGATACTGTAAGCCCACCAGGTCCGCCAGAAGGGCGGAGTAATCCGGATTTCCATGACCGCATCCGTATCAGAGTAAACGCCTTCTGCATTCACCGCACGGACCCTGAACGTATAATTTCCTGCAGGTAAATGCGTGTAATTCACGTACCGTCTGGTTCCGGCCTGAACCCATTCGTTTTCCAGTCCCTCCAATTTGTACTCATACCGGGTTTGCTGTGCGGAACGGTAATTGATGGCCACAAATTCGAACCCGATGGAATTATCGTCCCAGGCAAGGTCAATGGTGGCGGTTTGACTCTCTGTTTTTTCGAAACGGACCGGCATGTTTTGTTTTAAGAACCGGGTGATTAATACTTTCGGAATCACCTTTTCACCAGAAATCCCGGATGGATTGATCAGGTTTATCCCGGCCACACCTCCAAAAATCAATTCACCGCGACTGGTTTTAAAACGCGAGTTGTCGTTAAACCGGTACGCCTGAATTCCATCCTCCATCGTAAAATTCCGGAAGGATTTTTTTACCGGATCAAATCGTGAAATGCCTTTCAGTGTGCTCAGCCAGAGCAGCCCTTTATGATCAACCAGGATTCCCACAATGTTGGGGTCGGGCAACCCATCGGCATCATGAAAGACGGTAAACTGGTTGCCGGCTGAATCGAGCTTATTCAAGCCGTTGTTGGTTCCGACCCAGATGTTCCCTTCCGGATCCTCATTGACACAGTAAACCGCGTCACTGCTGAGACTGCCCGGATCTCCCGGTGCATTCCGGTAGGTTCGGAACCGGTTGGTCTCCGGATCATACCTGATTAATCCGGAGGGAAACGTGGCCCTGGGATCATACTGCATTTCCCGGGTTCCGATCCAGATGGCTCCCCGGCTGTCTTCGAACAGTGAAAACAGTGAATTACCACTCAATCCTTCCGGTGAACCATCTGCCTGCCAATTGGTAAACGTACCCGTTGTGCGGTTGTAGCGGCTCAGCCCGCTTGAAGTCGCAATCCATACCGTGTTCTTCCGGTCAATGAGGATGTCGGAAACAATGTTCCCGATCAGACTTTCCGGATTGCCCGGTTCATTGATAAACTTTTCGAGTTTCCCGGTTTTCGGATGGTACCTGGCACACCCCTGTCCCCGGTATCCGAACCAGACATTGCCATCCAGATCTTTCCGAATGGCGAACACCCGGCCATCTCCCGATCTCGGATCGGTTCTTTCTATTTTCTTTTTGATGTTCGTTTTCCGGTCCCATTCAATAAAACCAGTCCCATCCAGACCCAGCCATAAGACATCTTCTTTCACTTCTTCGATGGCGTAAAAGTTATTTACAAAATCGAACGGATTATCGGGATCCACATTCATCATTCCCATCTGCCAGCGGTTGCGGTCGGCCTTGTTCAGGCCACGCGAGGTTCCCACCCACAGGTTATTGTCTTTGTCTTCGAAAACGGATTCACAATAGCCCCAGGTTAAGCTGGTGGGGTTGTTGGGTTGGTAAGTATACCTGGTAAACAGCCCGGTTTTCTCATTGAATTTATGAAGGCCCATATAGGCAGACTGATTATAGGTTGTCACCCAGATGGTCTGGTCTTCCGATTCCATGATATCCGAAATGACATTCCAGAACTCCGGCTGATCCTTCTTGTGGTACTGGTAGAAGACGGATGTGGCCGTGGTTGGATTGTACCGCATGAGTCCATGGTTCGGCATGAACCCAACCCAGATGTCCCCTGTTGAGCTCACCTTTACTTTTGATACATTCCGGGAAGGAAACGTCGCTACTGTCGGATTTTCGTCGCTCAGGAACCGGGGGGTTTTGGTATGACTGTCAAACGTGATTAATCCCCTGTTTCTCGATCCGATCCAGAGAAGTCCGTCCTGATCGGCCGAGATGGAGCTGATGGTTACCCCCGTTAACGAATTTGCATTTGCTGGCGATGACCATTCACTGATCACCGATCCGGTTTCCGGATCCAGTTCAGCCAAACCCTGATCGGTTCCGATCCAGAGTTTTCCGGAAGCAGTTTCATGAATGGCACTGATCGAGTTACCGGGAAGTGACGCCGGATTCCCCGGACGATGATAATAATTCAGAAAGTCCCCGTTGACCGGATCAAACCGGCTCAGTCCGTTCTGAGTGCCCACCCAGATCAGACCGGACGGGTCAACGTGGAGTACATTCACCCGGTTGTTTGAAAGGGAATGCGGGTTACCGGGAATGTTCCGGTAGGTTACAAAGTCATAGCCATCAAAGCGGCTTAATCCGGAAGCAGTTCCGACCCAGATATAACCATCGGTGTCCTGAGTAATGGCCGTGACCCAATTGGAAGCCAGTCCGTTTTCGATGGTGAATCGTTCGAAACGGAGGTTTTCAGCGGGCTGTGCCGAAAGCGATACGGAAGCGGAGATGCACAAGGCCGCTACGAAGAGACGAAGGAGAAGATTGTTCATTTTAAAAGGGACTGAAAGGTTAAATCCGGAAACTTAAAATTGGTCTGTGAGAAGGAGGCCGGCCGGTTGCTTACAGCCAGTATCCTGAACCTTCCGGGAACATTCTCCTCCCCGGGGAACAGAAAAAATCAGGGCTTCCGTTCAGACCTAAAGTATGAACTGTGATGAGGGGGAACAAAAGGCGGGTCAGATGGAGGGGCGTTTTTAAATGGTCAGGGGCGTGGACAGGACAACTTATTTCCAACCTGAGGGATATAATTCCGGCCAAAACCACCAGCCGGAGGCAATCGGGATTTCAATACGGAGGTTACCGCTATACGGCTCTTCTCTTCCTCTGTTCGGACCATTGGCTACGAAGATGTCACCGCTACGCGGCTCCAATTCCTCCGAATGCTATTTGCTGCAACCGGGATGTCTCCGCTACACGGCTGAAATGCAAAAACAACCGGCTCCAACGATTTTGGAGGGGCGTTGCCCTGACATCTTCGTAGAAAAAACACATTCGGCATGACCCCTAAAAGGGGCGTAGCCCTGACATCTTCGTAGAAACTGATTTCCAACCTGAGGGATATAATTCCGGCCAAAACCACCAGCCGGAGGCAATCGGGATTTCAATGCAGAGGTTACCGCTATGCGGCTCTTCCTCTTCCTCTGTTCGGACCATTGGCTACGAAGATGTCACCGCTACGCGGCTCCAATTCCTCCGAATGCTATTAGCTGCAACCGGGATGTCTCCGCTACCCGGCTGAAATGCAAAAACAACCGGCTCCAACGATTTTGGAGGGGCGTAGCCCTGACATCTCCGTAGAAAAAACAGATTCGACAAGATCCCTAAAAGGGACGTAGCCCTGACATCTTCGTAGACAGCAATTCCGAGTACAACCGGTTTCCATCGGCATCGTACACCTGAATCCAGGCACGGGAATCCGACAGATGAAGGGTCATGAAACCAAGATTGGTGGCCGCAAAGCGGGTCCGGGCGGACCAGGTCACCGAGCGGCTTTTTCCGGCTGCGCCCGAGATGACGTGCCAGACGGTGGGTTGCGGATCCATCACCTCGAGATGATGGTCGTGCCCAGTTGCATACAGAAGCACTCCGGCCTTTTCGAGTCGGCGGGACAGCATTTTTTGAAGTACAGCATTGTCGCCATGCTCACCGCCGGTGTAAAGCGGATGGTGTGCAAAAACCACCTGATAGCGAACCGGACTGCTGGTTAAAACGGAATCGAGCCAGGACAGCTGCTGCGTGGTATCCGTCTCATCCAGAAGAAGATTCGTATCCAGACCGATCAGGCGCACACTGTCACCCGGCTGAATCGCCACCGTACGGGTGTAGTAACGATCCGGCATGATCCACCGGGGATTCCGGGAAGAATACTCCACCTGGGCCTGCTCATTCAGAATATAATCGTGGTTTCCCAGCACTGCATAAAAGGGAATCTGAAGCGCCGGGTCGGTGTAAACGTCGGTAAAGGCGGACTCCCATTGGCTGTCCGTCACGCTGGTCACACCAAATTCATAGAAATTATCACCCAGGTAGAGTACACCGCCTGCAGGATATTCCCGGGCCACTTTCGCCATGCCGGCTGCCACACGGTGCTGATGGGCATTTCCCGTACCGGCATCTCCAGCCAGTAAAAAAGTCAGAACCTGTTCCCCCGGTTCCGGGCGGATTTCCTGCGTCTGAACCGGCTTTGCCTGTTTCACAACGGCCGAACCAGTGGAATCTTCGAGCAAGGCGCAGCCGGTAAGCCCCGCCGCAACCATCAGCAACCCAGGAACGGACTTAGTAATAGTCATAGTAATACTCTGACTTCTTCACCGAAATATCCTGAAGCTGAGGTGCTTTCACGTGAATATTCAGCATGTAGTAACTGTAACTGCCCGAAGGAACCCAGGTAAAATCCATGGACCAGCAATGCAGATCCCGGAACACGGTAATCCGGGGAACGGTGAACTCGTCGTTAATCAGATCGTAACCGCCATCGAATCCCATTTTCCAGTTATCGGTCAGGGAGAAATCGAGCGAACCGGTTACAAACGCATTTTTCGACTTTACCGACGGACTCGGTGTGCTGATGCTGTAAGAGCCGTTCAGCGACACATTCCAGGGAATATCAAAATCAACGTTTCTCAACTGACGCCGGCGTTCTTCAGCAGGTGAAACCGGTGCACGCAGCGGATTGGTTTCATCGGTTTCCTTCTGGTAACTGAGACGGTCGGTGTTCTTCTTCTTCTCGGCTGAATACGAATAACTGAAAGAGAAAAACTGACTGACCGACCGAAGAATTCCTTCGTTCTTTTCCCACAGGGTGAACCGCGTCAGCCGATCCACCGGCTGCCCCAACGCATTCACCGAGGTGGCATAGTAATAAGGCGTGTAAGAACTTGAATACTGCAGACTCAGCGACCCGATGGACGTTCCGGCTGAAACCGACAGGTTCGACCAGTTGAGCGAGTCGGCTGCAAAATTATAAGCCGAAGACAGATTCAGATACCGGATCAGCTGGATCACTTCATCCTTGCCTGCTTTTCCGTTTTCATCGGGCTTGCCCTTCAGTTTCATTTCGAATGTATTTCCCAATCCGAAGGCCAGCGATTGTGTTTTTCCGCGACCCGGTCCGCCGATGATGCTGCCTTCAAACTGCGAATACGTCAGCTGACGGCCGGCTGTATCAGAAACGGTTTTGTAATAGCCCCAGTACGGATCGGAAAAATCGGGCGTGTAGGTAAATCCCATGGTCGGCTGCAGCACGTGACGGAATCCGGTAACGGACCCGAATTGCGGCTGAATGATTCCATACAAACGGGTGGATGCCGACACGCCGGTCGAGAAAGTCCGTGCAGAAGCAAAGCCTTCCTTTTTCTCAGTCAGGAACTGATTGGTGGTCGGATCCAGTTTCTTTTCTATGGTCCGGAAATACCAGTATTCGGCGTAGGAAAAGGACGGATTAATGGTCACATACGGTCCGAGAGAAAACGGAATGTTGATGGATGGCGAATGCCGGATTCCGTTATCCATGGTGGATTGATAGGTCGAATCGGTCCGGTTGAACACTTTCTGATTCCGGTTGGTGAAGAAACCGTTGTAACCGAGGGTGATCCGTTCGTACCAGGATTGCTGGCTGGCGGGTTTGTCGGGGTCCCGGAAAGGGGTGGTGGACTGACGGTAAATCTGCACGGTCGGGAACGTCTGGTAATACTCTTTGGTGATGATATTCTGGTTCCGCGAAAATCCGACGTTGGCACTCCAGGGTGAATCTTCAAATTTATGGGAGTAGTTGGCGTTGGAAATGATTTCCTGCGTCACCAGTTCATCGGGTTTAAAGGATGTCCGGCGCAGATAGTTGTCGCTCGAGAAATTCACATTGGCATCGAGCTGCTGGTACGGATTGAACTCCTGATGGTGATTCCAGTACAGTTTGTATCCATCCGATTCGGAATAGTCGGGATCACTGGTTTCTCCGGCAATGTCCTTTGTGTAGCCAGCCTGGAGTGATCCGTAAAAATCATACCGCTTGTTGTAGGAAAAATCGGAATAGAGATTGTATCCGCCCTTCGAATACAGATCCCCGGTCAGCGCCAGATCGGTGTAATCACTCAGCGCCCAGTAATAACCGCCCCCCCGCAGGAAAATACCACGGATGGCCGATTCGCCGTATGCGGGCGGAATAATCCCTGACTGACGGCCGGTCCGGTTGGGCAAAATGGCAAAGGGAAGTGCAAAGACCGGCACTTCATTCACTTTCAGCACCACCGGCCGTGCAATGATTTTATCGCGGATGAGCAGTTTCATTTCCTCGCCCCAGAAATGGAAATGCGGTTCGTCGCGGTCACAGGTGGTATAAATGCCATCAGCGACGAACAACACGCCGGGCGTCACTTTCTTAATCTGATCACCCCGGTAAAAGCCATCCCCCATCTCGGTTTTCCCGGTCAGGACCCGGCCTTTTTTCGTTTTAAAATGGTAGTAGACGCGGGTTCCACGGTACTCTTCACCCGAATCGGTGAATTCGGGGTAACCAGCCGTTGCCCCGGATGAATCGGGTGCACCGTCTGCCGTGAGCATGGAGGTTGTCCAGTCGATATTGATCCGGTTGGCTTCCAGATTGACGGCCCCGTAAGTCAGGGTGGAAGGTCCGTACATGTCCATGGTTTTGGTCCCGAAGGAAAACCAGATGGAATCGGCGGACTGATACACGACCACCGTATCGAGTCCCGCCGGGGCAACCGCCGAATCGGCAGCAGCCAGTGAGAGTGAATCGGGTGGAACGAAAAGCGAATCGTTAAGAGCCGGTGCGGAACCGGTGACTTCCTGAGCCTGACTTTGAAGAACCAGCAGCAGGCCGGCCAGAACAAGGGAAAGTCGTCCGGTCATGATCAGCGGGTGGAAAAGGAATCCAGATTGCGCCGGATCTGACTGAGGTGAACGGTCACATGCCGGATGTACAAGTCGAGCACAGCCGTTAATGTCATGGTTCCGCGCTCGGGATGCTCAATCGTACGGCTGAAAGCCTCGGCTGGCAATGATTTCAGAACCTCCACGGTTGAATCGCGCAGGGCGTTAAACAGCGTCAGGGCCAGGTTGATATCCTGATGGGCATAATCCGCCTCGCGGGCCCAGGCATCCTGATCGTAGGCAAACACTGCTGATCCCGGTTCTGCAATGGCCCGGCGGATCCGGGTGAATCCAACTGCTTCGGCTTCCGCCAGATGAACCAGAATTTCCCGTATGGTCCACTTGCCGGGTGCCGGGCGGTAATCGACCGAACCATCGGGAAGGGTCGCCACCAGCTTTACCAGTTCATCGGGACCGGCAGCATACCGGCCGATCAGGTCTGGGACGGCGCTCATCAGCTTTTAAACACCAGACCAGCAGCCCCCAGCACACCTGCCTGATTGCCCAGACTGGCCGGTATCATTTTAAAAGCAGACCGCATAGGAGCCAGGGCATGACTTTTTACATAATGCTCGGCCGGACGGAAAATATGGTCACCGGCACCGGCCACACCGCCACCGATAATAAACGTGCGGATATCAAGAATGTGCATGATCGAAGTCAGCCCCACGCCCAGCAGATGTCCCGTCCGGTTCAGGACGGTGATTGCCAGTTCATCGCCGCGGACTGCCAGATGAGCAAGATCCTTCACTTCCAGCGCACGTTCGGCCAGAATGTCGTGAACCGGCGAGGAATGATACTTGTCCTTGATTTCCATGGCGTAATCGATGATATATCGCTGACCGATGTAACGTTCCAGGCAGCCTTTGTTGCTGCAGTTACAGGTCGGTCCGTTGTGATCGATGGAAATATGGCCGATTTCGCCGGCTGCCCCGAACACCCCGCGGTAGATTTTTTTATCGATGACGATTCCGCCGCCCACACCGGTTCCGAGTGTCACCATGACAAAACTCGGCACATCCATACCGGCGCCGTAAATTCCTTCACCAAGCGCCGCCACGTTGGCATCGTTTTCCACAAAAGCCGGCAGACCGGTGGCTTCGGCCACCATATCACCCAGCCGCACAATTCCCCATCCTTTCAGATTGGGCGGGAAGGAAACCGTACCACCATCGAGCGCCACAGTACCCGGCACCCCGATTCCGGTTCCCACCACACGAACCGAAGGAAACCGGGTTTTCACATCACGGAAATAATCCGAGATCTGACCAACCGTCACATCCGGATCCTTGTCACCGTAAGTCAGAACCGAGGTCTGGTCGAGAATCTCGCCGGATTCAGACACCAGGGCCAGTTTGATAGACGTGCCGCCGATGTCGACACCAAGAGCCGCTTTCATGGATTAATCCTTTCTTTTAGGCTGATACCGGGTTTTCCAGAGCCAGGCCAGCCGTTCTGCAAATGTTTTTTCCTTCCCGTATTCACCCGGCTGATAAAAGGGTTTTGGGGTATAACCGGGCGGAAAGTAGGATGCGTGTACAAAATGATGGTCATACGAATGCGGATACTCATACCCGCTGCCGAATCCCTCCTCCTTCATCAGGCGGGTGGGCGCATTCCGTAAGTGAAGCGGAACCGTGGTGGGTACGCCGCTGCGAATTTCCGAAAGTGCGGCATCAATCGCAAGGTAAGCCGAGTTGGACTTCGGGCAGCTGGCCAGGTAGGTAACGCCCTGTGACAGATTGATCCGCGCCTCGGGCATACCGATCAGTTCCACTGCCTGAAACACCGACACCGCCAGTGTAAGGGCAAAGGGATCGGCATTGCCCACATCCTCACTGGCAAACACCACCATCCGGCGCGCAATGAAACGGGGATCTTCCCCGGCTTCAATCATTTTAGCCATCCAGAACAGGGCGGCATCCGGATCGGAACCCCGCATGGATTTGATAAAGGCCGAGATGGTGTCGTAATGGTTATCGCCCGACTTGTCATACTGCGGGGTTTTCTGCAGAAGCGCCTTTTCGAAAACCTCCCGTGTGAGATGAACCTGCTTCAGTCCCGGTTGCCAGGCGAGCGGAAAGGCCAGTTCAATGGCGCGCAGGGCCGTTCGGGCATCCCCGGCCGCCAGCCTGAAGAGCGCATCCCAATCCTCCACGGTCACGGTCATGCCGGCAAACAGCTCGTCTTTTTCAAAGGCACGCTCGGCCACCTGTCTGATTTCATCCGGCGACAGCAGCGTCAGCCGGTACACCTGGCAGCGGGAAATCAGCGCCGGATTCACTTCAAAGGATGGATTCTCGGTGGTCGCTCCCGTCAGACTGATGATGCCGGTTTCCACCGCGTGCAGCAGCGCATCCTGCTGGTTTTTATTAAACCGGTGGATTTCATCGATAAAGACCATCGTCCGTTCACCCGACCGTTTCCGCATGGACGCCCGCTGAATCACCTCGCGCACTTCCTTCACGCCGGCTTCAATGGCCGAGAGCCGCTCGAACCGGTAGCGCAATTCACGGGCAATGGCCAGCGCCAGCGTGGTTTTTCCCACGCCGGGCGGACCCCAGAAAATCATGGATGGGCAGTCCCCGGCCCCGATCAGCCGCCGGATGGGTCCGTCGGGTCCGATCAGATGCTGCTGACCGATGATGTCATCGAGGGTTTCCGGACGCAGCCGGTCGGGAAGCGGAGATCCGCCGGGAACCGGCGACTCGGTGGTTTCGAACAGTGTGGACTCAGACATGTCTGCCCGAAGGTAGCAAAAACCGGAACCGGGTTCCATTGTGCCGGCCGATAAGAACGCACAGACCGGATAGCCGAAGGTAATGAAATGTGGGCAGGACGCCTGTCCCCCGGGTTGAAAGACGGAAGACCGGACCGGTCCCCTGTTTCAGAGCTCGCCGCTCATGCGCAACAGAACCGATCCCAGCTTGCGGCCCGAGGCCACGTAGTCATAGGCTGAACCCACCTGGCTAATCGGATACTCCCGGTCAATGAGGGGATGGTAACGGCCGGCCGCCAGTTCCTGACAAAGCAGGTTTAAGGAATGCGGAATGTCGGAAGGAAACGGAAAGACCACCCGCCGGCCTCCGCCGATTCTGGTGATCAGCGGAAGAAACAGATTCTGACCGCCCGGACCGAGTTCAGAAGAGATATAAATGCCGCCCGGTTTCAGCAGGGATTTCAGTTCGCCGAAGGTGCGTTTCCCCACGGCATCGAAGATATAATCATACCGGTAAGGCAGATCGGTCAGGTTGGTTTCCTGATGGTTCAGCAGATCATCCGGCTTCAGAGATCCGACGGCTTCCAGACCATCCGGCCCGCACACGGCCGTCACCCGCACGCCCACCGGTTTCAGCAATTGAACCAAGGCAGAACCAATGGCACCACTCGCCCCGTACACCAGAGCCGACTGACCCGCCTGCAGATGGACTTTATTGAGGAAATTGATGGCGTAATGACCGCCCTCCATGCCCGCCACGGCCGATTCATACGAGATTCCCAGCGGAATGTGGGCTACCGGAGCCGACGGACCCAGAATCAGAAACTCTGCCTGCGAGGAACATCCGTTGTCTTCAAACCCCACCACGCGGTCTCCTACCCGGAACCGGGTGACCTGCGGACCCACTTTCTCAACCACACCGGCGAAATCGGTTCCCGGAATGGGTCGTCGCGGACGGTTCAGACCAGCCATCAGCCGCATCACCGCCGGACGCCCGGTCACCAGCGCCACATCGGACCGGTTTACCGTTGTCACCACCACCCGGCACCGGATCTCTCCCGGACCGGGCTCCTTCACAGGCCGTTCAGCAACTCCCACCTGCCCGGGTTCACAATACCGTTCACGATACGCAGCCAGCATGGCAGGCCCTCTCTTCTTAAGAAAAATAGCCGGGTATACGGATGGAAACGGGAAAAGGTTGTGGAGGGGGGAAGGTCGATGGGGTTTTTACAAAGTAGCCGGATGGTTTTCAGTCATTATTTATGTCTGACCGCAAGTCTTCAGCTGAGGTACTAAAAGCCGATACCTTGTACGTGCCGAGTAATTCAATAAACGAGCGTTTTGTGATTCCTGCCAACTCAGCAGCCTGACCAGCTGACAATCTTCCTTCTTCATACAGTCTCGTTGCAAGGATCATGGTGATGTCGAAATCCGTTAGTTCAACAGAATCAGGAAGCCTTAAGACAACGGTTCTCATGCCTTCTGTTTTCTGAAACAAATATTCCTGGTCATTCCAGTGTATCGGGTTGGATTGTTGAAGTGTATAACATCGGAATTGATCGGGAGAGCCCCCGTAAACTGAACAAATAAAGGCCCTGGATTTACCGCTCAGCGACCGGGCATTCAGGGCAGTTTCCAGAATCGTCTGGTCGCCGTAATGCTGCCGGATTTTCTTCCAATCCTCCCAAAGCCCATATTCCAATACCCGTTCAATCACATAGGAACGATGAAGGGTAAGATCCACCCGGGAACGATCAGTGTCCCAAAACAGCCAGGGAGACAGGTCTTGTGGTTGCATGGCAGGAAAGGTAACGGATGGCATCGACAATACCAATACCTGGCAGGTACCGAACGGACCTGTATGGTTTCAGCGAAAAGAAGATCCACTCCTGTAACCGGTGCATCAGTCTGTGCTCCGGTGATCACTGCTTCTTCTGCGTCCTTACCGACCGGGCAAAGTCAATGAGTCTTTGACTCCGGGCCAACCAGGCATACTGACCGGCCGACCGCAGCGATCCGTCCCGCAATCTCTCATAGTCTCTTTCTGACTGAAAGACGGTGCGGATGGCGGATTCCAGACTGGTGACGGAATCAGGAGTGTACAACTGCCCGCTCACTCCCGACTCAAGAACATCCGCCAGCGTGGGAAGATCGGGAGCAATGACCGGAAGGCCGCAGGAAAAGTAATCGAACACTTTGCTGGGCGATGTCACTGCTGCCGACCGGAAGGTGTTTGAATAGGCCGCCAGTCCCACAGACGCTTCCGTCATCAGGTAGGTCCGCATGTCTGCATGCGACATCCAGGGTTTCAGATCCACCACCGCTTCGAGATGCCAGGTCTTCACCCACTTTTCCACCACCGGAAAGTCGTCTGGCTTCAGTCCCAGCCAGGTAAACCGGATTCCCAGATCGCGTACATGGCTGAGGGCTTCGAACAGGACCGAGACCGACAGATGCGGTGTGTACCGGCCGGCATAGACCAACCGTTTTTGCTGATAGGCCCGTTCGGCCGGCCGCTGAAGCACGATACCATCCACCCCGGGCGAACCCAGCGGCAGCACAACCGACGGCAGATGATACCCATCGGACTGGTACAACGCCTGCTGCGGCGACGTGATGCAGATCAGTCCGTGAAAATGATTCAGAAACAGCCGTTCAGTCATCCCGTACTGACTGTCTGCAGACAGAACGCCCCCTCTGGGACGGGGAGGAAGCCCGGGAAGGGTTTTGGTCCCGTGATAGCCGTGTGTTTCGAACAGAAGCGTGATGCGCCTGTCCAGGGCATACGGAACCAGACGCGGAAGCAGATTGGTGTTGCGGGTGATAATCACCAGATCACGGGTCAGCTTCAGTTCACCGGCAATCACCTCGTTGACATACCGGTAAAACGCATCATTTTTCCCGAACAACGTCTTCTTCCTCTGGAACAGCCGGATCTGATAACCCGGGATGGAGTCCAGGCCGAAACGATCCTTCAGTATTTTTTGCGTATCACCGGGCTGATCATCCTGAATCAGAAGCGTCACCGGAATGCCGGTTTGAGCGAGTGACCAGGAGGACAGGGTGGAAATGGTTGCCATGGGACTGGCATCCTGCCAATTGAATTTGCTGATAAAAAGAATGCGCATGTGTCTGACATCCGGCTGCTGGTGACCGATTGCAAAAACCTCTGCAGGTCAATCAGGGTTCCGCCGCCGGCAAAGGTCTGTCTGTTAGTTGTCGGAAGGATGACCAGAATGAGAAGAAGACGTAAAGTTTGCGGGCGGAGTTTTCGCTGGCTTCAAAAGCCCGGGTGGCTGGATGTCAGTTCCAGCAGAAACTGGTCTGCAGTGCGTGGGTCTGTGGGTGCGGAATCCGTGTGCGACACATTTTCAAATTCATACCATGTGTGGTCAATTTCCGGGTCCCAGGCATACGCATAAATCAGCCGAATGCCGACCCGGTCGGGATAAAAATACTCACCATCAATCAGGGATTTTCTCATCCGTTCCCGGATGGTTTGTAAATCCAATCCTTCCGGGTTGGTAAACACCACGGAGCCGAATTGCTTGGTATTGGTAGCGTCCCGGTATAAATACTCAACCAAGATGTTCATTGTATAAATTTTTGGGTGGAGTGGTAGTATAAAAATTCTGGGTCGGGTGGAAACCGCTGAGGTTCTCTGATTTTTTTGCCATCAAATGGTTTAAAAAAGGAATCGATGGTCTCTCCATCATACAATTCTTTTATTTCTCCAGAAACTCGAATAGAGTAATCCGGTAAAATTGTTAGCAGTCCAAACTCAAAGGCCCGATCATGAAGTGCATTAATTGCAATTCCGTTTCTTGGATTCATCCTGTTTTTTTCATCATCTCCCCAGGGGCTAATATGCCCAGCAACCAATAAGGATGGGTGATTGATACCTGTAATACAACACGAACCATCGTAGGCTGCTAAAACCATTTTTCTAAAAAATTGTTGATTTACTCGTACCCTAACAAGGGATTCCTTTTCCTTTCCTTCAAGTGGTATTGTGAGGATATCCTGACTTGATGGTGATGCTTTGATTTCCCTATTTAATTCAAAATCGAATTGAGCAAGAATTTCCCATCTACCATAAAATTCGTCCCACACTTCTTTATCAAGTTTGCTTGCGTTAGAAGCCCCTTTTATTCCACGTAATTTTAAGGTGGGGTCAAGACTAGCCAAATTCACGAGTTTGTAGGATACTGATCCCGGTGTCCGATCAATTTTCTTTGCTAACGAAATTATTTCAGGATTTCGGTGATGTAATTTTCCAAATGGAATTTTTACATACAGTGAAATGGCTTGGATTAATTCATCTCTTGTCCAAAGACGTTGAGAAGATTTCATTGGAGGTCCTCAAATTCTTTCCAAAAATTAATGAATCTGTATTATAATTATGGTACAATATTTTTAATGTAGCTTCACATCCGCCATCCCTACCTCTCCCACATCATGGCCACCGGCATGGCCCAGACGGGTTTGCCGGCAACGGTTCCCATGGGCAGGCGGTGGGTTCCGTCGTAGAAAATCACACCACCCTGGAAGCGTTCACCGGCCCCCCCGGCCATTGAAGCAGAGACAGCGACATCCACCCTCATGGTCCTTCCCTTTTTATTTGCAACCAATCCACTAATTTCTGGAAAACGAGCCTTGAAAATTTGGAATTCATGTCTGGAATTTCTGTAATCTGTTCTGCCGAAAACAGGTAAATCAGCTTGTTCGGGCCATTTTTACACCCAATCGCGGGGGATGAGCAGGTGTGCGCGATTGGCCTCGGGAGAGCCCGGTTCCGGCTGATAGTGATACTCCCACCGCACACGGGGCGGCAGACTCATTAAAATGCTTTCTACCCGGCCATTGGTTTCCAACCCGAACAGCGTGCCCTTGTCGTACACCAGATTGAATTCCACGTAGCGTCCGCGCATGAGTTCGTGAAAATGCCGGTTGGCATCCGTCACCGGGTGGTTCTTCCGGCGGTGAAGGATGGGCAGGTAGCTTTCCGTAAATGAGGCACCCAATTCACCGATCCAGGCGAAGAGCCGGTCCCGGTCCCCGGTGAGATCATCGAAGAACAGTCCGCCGGCACCGCGGGTCTCCTTCCGGTGTCGGATGGTGAAGTACGCATCGCACTGCTGCTTGTAGCGGGGATACCAGTCCGGATCATACCGGTCACAAACGGCACGAAGGGTGCGGTGAAAATGCCGGATATCCTCCTCCTCGGCATACCAGGGCGTCAGATCGCATCCGCCGCCGAACCACCATCGATCACCGGGGAGTTCGAAGTACCGGTAATTGGCGTGTATGGTGGGAACGAACGGACTTTCCGGGTGGATCACCAGTGAAATGCCACAGGCGGCAAAGGGAACCGATTCCAGGTTGAGACGGCGGGCAATGGAGGGTGGCAGTTCGCCCGTCACCGCACTGGTGTTCACGCCCCCTTTTTCAATCACGGCCCCCCGCTCGAGCACGCGGGTCAATCCGCCCCCGCCAGAGGTATGTGACCACGAATCGGAGCCAAACCGGCCCCGGCCATCGGCCTGTTCCAATGCGCTGCAAATGGATTGCTGTAACTGCCGGCACCACGCCGACATGATCTCGAAAAACGGGCTGGGAGTCATGACTTAAAGATGCAGGAACCGCCGCCCTTTTTCCAATGCCGGTACCGGGGTGTATTTTTGGGGAAAGGAGATTGGAGATTGGTGAGTAGTGAATGGTGATTGGAAAAATCCGGACGTTGAGGCACTCGAAACGTCCGGTGAAAAACGGTGTATCCGAGCCGTGCCTCCGTTTATCGACGACCACCAAACGGACCATTCCCCAACTTAATAAGGGTAAATGACCACCTTTGGGTCCGTTAACACCTGTTTTCTGGAAAAACCCTTGTCGCCTCGATATCCGTCAGTGCCGGACTTTCAGAACCTCATCCTTGTGGCTTCGAGGGGTCATTGAGCGAAGTCGAAATGCAGCCACCGGATTCGGCACTCGGGGTCCGGGTTTTATTAATTTTGGTCCCAGCACTTCGACGGTGCTCAGTGACCAGGCAAAGTCGAAGGGCTGATCACTGATCTATGATTTCTGTTCTCTTAACTTTTAACCCGTAACTTTTAACTAAAGAACGATGTCCACAACGTACACAGCCGATTACCGATATTGCCGATCGATGCTTCCCAAGGTGTCGCGCACGTTCGCGTTGGTGATTTCCATTCTGTCGGGTGAGAAATTCAAAGCCATCCTGCTGGCGTACCTGCTCTGCCGCATCGCCGATACCATCGAGGATCATCCCGAGCTGCCCGCCGACCGGAAACAGGAATTGCTTGCCCTGTTCCTGAAATCGCTCCGGGAACCGGTTTCCGTCGATCCCATCCGCGATGCCTTTGAACCGTATCACACCGATGGTCCCGATGAGGAACTTACCTGGTCGGTTCACCGCGTCCTGGCCGTTTATCAAACGCTTTCCGACGGAATCCGAGTGGCCATGGTGCCCTCCATCGAGGAAATGATCCGGGGCATGGGAAAATTTCAGACCTTTCAGGTTAAACGGGATTCCATTACCGCCCTGCGCGATGTGGCCGAACTGGAAGAATACTGCTATTACGTGGCCGGTACGGTGGGCGTTCTGCTGACCAATCTGTTTGTGCAATTCATGCCGGCGCTCGATGCCAGCCGTCGCCAGACCATGGAACAGCGGGCCATTTCCTTCGGCATTGGTCTTCAGCTCACCAACATCATCAAGGATTACAACACCGATCTGCAGCGCGGATGGTGTTACCTGCCGCTCACCGTTCTGTCTTCGCACGGACTGACCCCCGAGCTGTTGCGTGATCAGCCCAACCATCCCGCCATTCATGGGGTGATTGAGGAGTTGCGTAACCTGGCCAGAAAGCACCTGCTGAATGCCCTCGATTACACGCTGGCAGTGCCACGGATGGAGCGGCAGATCCGTCTGTTCTGCCTCTGGCCGCTGCACATGGCCAATCAGACCCTGGCGGCCATCGATCGCAATTGCGGCCTGTTCACCGGCGGCACGGTGAAAATCACCCGGCAGGATGTGAAGCGGACGATCGTACGCACCAGTCTGGATTGGTTCAGCAACCGGCGGCAACTGGCCTATTTCCATCAGCACGCCTATCATTCGTTGATTCCATGATCCGCGAACTGGAACTGGCGGTTTCACCCGATGATATCGACAACCGGGACCGGATCCACCGGCAGGTGGCCGGCGCTCTCCAGGTTCCAACCAGCCGGATCACCTCCTGGCACATCCGCAAACGCTCGCTCGATGCCAGAAGCCGTCAACCCGTTTTCCGTCTGAAAGTCTCGGTGGCCCTCGATGAAGTGGTCGACTGGAATCCCGATTTCATGCCCGTGTACCGCGAGGTTCATTCAGCGCCCCGGGTTATTGTGATCGGATTCGGTCCGGCCGGGATGTTTGCGGCTTTGAACCTGCTTGAGCAGGGCATCCGGCCCATCGTGCTTGAACGGGGTTCCGACGTCCGCAGCCGCCGGAAGGATCTGCGGGCCATCCAACAGTTTAATACCGTGAATCCGGATAGCAATTACTGTTTTGGCGAAGGCGGCGCCGGCGCGTATTCCGACGGGAAATTATACACGCGGTCGGACAAACGAGGCAACATCCGTAAGGTGCTGGAAGTGCTGGTCGCCCATGGCGCCACCCCCGATATTCTGGTGGATGCCCATCCGCACATCGGATCGAACAAACTGCCCGGTGTGGTGGCAGCCATCCGGGAATCGATTTTATCGCATGGGGGCGAGATTCATTTTAACACCCGGGTAACCGGACTCATCCGGAAGGGAGACCGGCTGGCTGGTGTGCACACAGCGGATGGCGGTGAATTCACCGGTGAGGCGGTCATTCTTGCCACCGGTCACTCCGCCCGGGACATTTTCACACTGCTGGCGGAATTGGGCATCGCCATTGAAGCCAAGCCGTATGCACTCGGCGTCCGGATCGAGCATTCCCAATCGCTGATCGACCGGGTTCAATATAAATGCCAAACCTCGCGTCACCCGGCGTTACCGGCTGCCAGTTACAGTCTGGTTCATCAGGTGGATGGACGTGGTGTGTATTCCTTCTGCATGTGTCCGGGGGGAATTATCATTCCGGCGGCCACCAGTCCGGGCGAGATTGTGGTGAATGGCATGTCCATGTCGCGCCGCGATTCGAAGTTTGCCAATTCGGGCATGGTGGTTCCTGTCGATGAATCCGATTGGGCCGCAGCCGGATTTACCGGTGTTTTTGCCGGACTGGACTTTCAGCGGATGGTGGAACAGGCGTGTTTCCGGGCAGCCGGTGGCACCCAGCAGGCCCCGGGTCAGCGGGTGACCGACTTCTTTTCTGGTAAAGTATCCGCCAGCCTCCCGGCTACTTCCTACATTCCCGGCCTGACATCCGCCGATCTGAATGCGCTCCTGCCGGCGGCGATTTCGGCCCGGCTGAAGGCAGCATTGAAATATTTCGACGCTCAGATGCCCGGTTATGGGTCGGGTGATGCGTTACTGGTGGCCACAGAAAGCCGGACCAGTTCTCCCATCCGGGTTCCGCGCGATCCTGACTTGTTATCGCATCCCGAGCTGGTGAATCTCTTTCCCTGCGGCGAAGGGGCCGGGTATGCCGGCGGTATCGTATCCGCCGCCCTCGACGGGGAGCGGGTGGCTGTTGCTGCAGGAATGCTGGTTGGGAAGGGGAAGTAAAAACCCGGACCCCGAGTGCCGAATCCGGTAGCTGCATTTCGACTTCGCTCAATGACCCCTCGAAGCCACAAGGATGAGGTTCTGAAAGTCCGGCGCTGACGGATATAGAGGGGACAAGGGTTTTTTCCAGTTAACAGTTAAAAGCAGAAGTTAAAAGTTGTTACTTGTTACTGCCTGAAAAACGTTGACCGGTTCAGAATCTCTGTATAAAAAACGCCCCGAGGGGCGTTTTTTGTTGAAACATTCAGCCAAATGAAAGAAACGGCCTGCCCACGGAATCATGGGTGAGTTGAATCGCTCAGTTTAATTGAATCAAAGCGAATTTGAATAGATAAACGTGCCAGGATGAAACCGTTCATCCGGACTAAGCAACTTTTTCAGATCGGGATACTTCTCGCTGGGTTGATTGCTTTTACGGATTATAAGGTTGTACTGTAAACTTTGTGCCTTTTCTGTTGCCAATCCATTCAGATTCAGTTCTCCAAATTCATTCGAGACACTGGCGTTTTCAATTTTATTCTGCAGCGTCCAGCCTTCCGGAACACTGATGTTTATTTCCCTGCGATAAGAGAAGGGATAGGTAATGCTGATCGGCAAAACACGTTTTTCATTGTCCAATGAAAAACGTTTAATTGAAATGGGTGAAATTAATTCGTCCAGCTGAACCAACACTTCCTCGGGTGTGATGGTTGTCAGATTCTCAACGGAGTACTCAAACTCAACTATTAAGGAGGAGTCTGCTTCTGTAAGATTGGTAATCTTCGGTACAATATTTGAAGTGTTTTCGGTTCTAATGGAGAATTTTTCGAGGATTTTCTGATTTACCTCATATTTTTTCAGATCTTCTATTTCGCCGCGAAATTCAACAGCCGGTGATCCGGAGAAACGAAAAGACTCACTGACTTTAACAGAACCTTCCTCGTTAATAGTAAGATTGGATTTCTGAAGTATTTCATTTTGAATAATTTCATTTTCCGGAATTCTGATCATCAGCTCCTCCGTTTTTCCCTTCGTTTCTTTTGTAGCAATTGCTGCAGCCCTTGTAGGTGCCTTTGAAGAAAAGGAATTTTCCTTCTTACGAACAATCAATGCTGGTTGATCACTCAGATTATCAGGAAGAAACAGATAAGGAAATTGTTTCATATAGGGTATTGAATAAAGGGTATCCGATTCAACAAAAACTCTTAATGCGGGTACTTCAAATTCAAAAAAATTTATATAGGAATCATCATAGGAACCATTGGACCGATCATAAATCATAATAAAGTCTGACCGTATTCCCGCCTCACGAAGCAGCGACTGAGTAAGTCCGGTAATGTTCATTGGATTACCCTTTTTTGAATTCAATACATCGCTGAAATCTTTCCACTGGTTTCCCGATTCAACCGTAATCGTATTTCTTATATGCGTCAGTATGGCCCTTGCCTTTTCATGCGGACTATTAGCCTTCGCTGTCATTCCCTTCACACTATTTGAAAGAAAAAGATTAAACAGGAAGTTTTCATTTACAGCATATTCCTTATAAAAATCAGAGACCGATTCCCAGTCCTTGGGAGAGGCAAAATTACCAGCGTCAATATATAAACCACACTCAATAACCTTGATTTTCAGAGAAGGCACCATCTCCCGTCGATATGGAGAATAGGGCTCATTGACCCAGGCTGGTATGGAATTCAATCGAAAGGTGGTATTGATCTGATCTTTCTTCTCATCTACCTGTGTAGACACAGAGGAGGCAGGAATATTCTGTCGTTTATAGGCCACCTTCCACCAGGATGGATATGAAAAACAAAAAGTGTAATCCAGAATCGGAAACTCAGAGGTAAACACAAATTCTGACTCTACCAGATCCCTGAAAATCGCCGACTGCATATCATTTTTTAAATAGGAAAAATGCTCCTGAACTACCGTACCTTTTTGAACATTTGGATACGCGTATTTATATACCATGCTTCCATTTGCATCCTTTTCCTTTTTCAGAAGAGACATTCCAACTCTTTCAATGGTCCCATCCGGATGGGTAATTTTCAGACTGACCATCAATAATTTATCTGTTCCTTCACGAAATATGAAGGTGGAAAGTGCTTCGTTAGTCGGATTCAGAATCATGTATGACCGTTCAACATACCTCCTTCTTTCATGAGAAAATTCACCCCCTATAAAGTTTTTTGTAGCAGTAACCTCAAGAATGTTCCGGTAGGACAAAAACACACCGTCATCATTCGGATAAAGTTCCATTAGCTTGCCCATAGACACTAAACCAGTGCTATCACTCAACTTGCCCGGAGGATTAAGTGCGTAGAATGGTTTTGATGAAGTACAGGCAGACAGGAATATGCCAAAAAGAATCGCAAGAATGTAAGAATATTTTTTCACGGAAGGATCCTCTGTTGAGTAAAAAGTCGCTTTCTTAGTTTAAAAAACTGATTGGTCGCTGCCAAAAATTCTTGTTTTTGGGCTACAGGCACATGGTCTTTCCGAAACCGGATCTCCTGGTTCAACGATACACGGCCATTCCCACTCTGTATTCGAGCATGAAAGGTAAAGATTTCGTTTACAATGGAAACAGAATCCTTCATGGCCATTGATTGATAGGGGTCAATCAGATGATAGGTGATTGATATGGAGGAGGGTACCGACAGGAATAAATCAAGACTGTCCTTTATCCGATCAGCAATTCCCACGTCAAAGACAGTAAACTGATTAACCGGATAATATGTTTTTGTTTTTGATTGAACCAGGATGGAACTGAGATTGGCCTGCAATGCAATCGGCTTATCCAGGCTGTCCTGTATTTTCAGATTTGAGAAGGTCAGACTTCTTAATGGCTTATCCAAAATGAAACCTACCAGGTCGGGACTATCCCGCATTTGTTTGGTTTCCATCAATAATTTCACCCGTCTTTGGTATTCAGATCCAAGCAACACGGTTCCGGGTACCGATTTCAGTGAATCTATGTGGCCTGTAAATGAAAAAGACAGAGAACTGGAGGCGTCATTGTATGGAACAGTAACAATTTCCGGTTTATCGGGATTCAGCACCAACACCTGCTTGCCTTCCAGTGATCCGGGTATTTGTCCGTAACGAAGATGTCTGGCTGTCCCATCAATAAACTGGTAACTTCCATCCTCATTCAAAACTGCGTTGATCATGTGGTTAAACTGGTTCACACTTACAGACTTTAATGGTGGCATCGGATCAGTGTTAACCAATGCAAGAAAAACCTTTTTTCCAGTTAATCTTCCAGCATTATACAACAACCAGGCCTTGTCCTTACAATCTCCATAGCCTCTTCTTATAATATGGGAAATTGAATGAGGATAATGTGAATGTCCGCCAGACATGTCTGCCATATACCGAACCTTTGTGGTGATAAACTCATAGGCAGACTTTAATGTATCCTCTTTAAACCCTATCCACCTTGATAACGAATCCATCTGGTCCGTGTTGCGCGGGTCGTCTGTCGTTCTCTTTTTTAATCCTGTCAGATACCATTTGGTGAAGGCCCGCGGAGTCACCGGATTAACCGGTCTGCCATTCGCAGTCAGTTCTGTATGAACAAAAGCCAACTGATTATTAAATGGCCATTCGACCCGTGTCTCTGCAGACAGGTTCCTGGCATGAATGATTAACTGAACTTTTTTATCATTCTTCCGCACGACTTCCCACTTAAGACTGTCAACCAGGGGCGTAATATTAAACGACACGTCCATGTTGGCCGGATGAATAACCGTGTAACTAAACAATACCCTGTCATATCTTTTTGGCACAACAACCATCGGTATAAATCCGGAATCACTGATATGATAGGTTAGCTCATAACTGAACTCATTCTGTTGGTTGGCAACCTCTTCGGGTGACTCAACAAAAATTTTAAGTCCGTCTGAAAGAAAGCTATCAGACGGATCTTCAGTGTACTTTCTAATAGAACCTGAATTGACTGACCAGTTATTCAGCTCTGCTTTAAACGTATATCGGGAGCTATAATACGGGACTTCCAACTGAAAGGGTTGTATTCTTTTAACGTCCGATTTTTCAAATCGGGTCGATGCCTTCTGTGTCAGACTGGCATCAAAACGACCCTCACCATATTTGTTGATCTCTAACGTCAGATCTGACTTGTACTCAATAATTCCCCCGGCCCATGCAGGAAAACCGGCCACTGACAAAACAAAAAGAAGTAATATTGCTCTCATGATCCTGTGCTTTTATTTAAAATATTTATTTTTTGTCAAAACATCAGATTTGTAGTTGCTTCTACTTGTATTTTAATCTACCGTTTTGTCCGTTTTTCCATTCAGGAAAACAGCAGGCCCGGCCGTTATTGTCTGCCAGAAATCATGATTGAATGAGCGATTTAATAACCGGATATACCCATTTTTCATTTCCTGTATCGGACAGGACAGGGGGAGTTGGCAGTGTTAGGGACTGTGGGGCTGTGTGGGGAAGGACCCGGACAACAGGACGCCTGAAAGGGTCGGTTTCCTGATTGAGCGAAAAGAGTTAAATGTGGTTTGCCGTTACAACGATCAGCCTTCGGCCTGGTCCTTGGCGGAGTCGACGTGCTGACCGGGGAACGGAATCAGTGATTGGTGAGTAGAGATTAAAAAAAACCGATTCCCGGTTATCTGATCATGAGGGGATCGAATCATGAATAGACCTCAATTCGGTCTCCGGGTGATTCGACCGAAGGGATAGCTGAAGGTCCGGCGGAGAGGGAGAAATTCTGATTTCCGGTCCCTGACTGCTTTCCCTACTTCACCAACGTCATTCGGCGGGTGTCGGTGCGGCCATTCACGGCAAGGGTATAGAGATAGGTTCCGCTGGGAAGATCACGCAGATCCACCTGCCAGGTATGGGATCCTGAAGTGAAATAACGGGTATCGGGCTCACCAATGGCACGACCCTGCACATCCCGGATCCACAATTTCACCACTCCGGGTGTCTGTAAAGTAAATGGGATGGTGGTGGATGGATTGAACGGATTCGGGTAATTGGACCCAAGTGTAAAGTCTGAGGGCTGACGGTCATCCACCGAAGTATTGGTCACCACGTCGACCGTTTTTCCCGGGCTGTGGTTCCAGGAATCACCACCGGTTCCTCCGGTAAAATTCACACTGTTACCGGTCGCAAACAGGGTGATTTGTGAGGCCGTTGACGGGGCTGTATACAGAAAGTCGAAAGTGACGATTCCTGAAGCCGGTGCCTTCGGTGTGCTGTGAGTCAGTTCCGAACCCACCTTCTTCAATCCGGAGCCTGCTGCAAGGGTCCCGGCTGAGGCTGCCACATTGACCCCTGCCCGCACCAACGGTCCGCCACTGATGGCCACGGAATAATTTCCGGTTTCTCCCACCTTCAGCTGATCCGGTCCGGAAATGAGGACCTGAACCGACGGATTAACATTGCTGCCATGGCAATCACAGCCGTCTCCGTTTTTTTGTGTACGGCCGGTAACACCAGAGGAAGACGCGGTAACCATCCAGGAAACACCAGCCGTCATGCCAAAAATCAAGGTCAGAAAAAACACTTTACTCATTCGATTGCTTTCAGAAGGTTAAATGTTGGAAGCTGAACACCGGGATGGCGACGCATAAAAAGAGCAGCGGAACCGACTAATCCCCGTATCAGGGAATCAGAACACCAAAACGGCCGTTCTTAATTCCTCGTTAGAAATCCCAGACAGAGCGGTTGTTTTCATGACATTGTCCGGCTCTGCGGTTAATTTTGTCTGATTTTCAAATAAACAGCAGGAGAAACCATGTCTTTTCGCACCGAATCCGACTCCATGGGCGATATCCAGGTAGAAAACAGCCGGTATTGGGGAGCCCAGACCCAACGGTCTTTACAGAACTTCAAGATTGGCACCACGACCTTTCACCCCGAATTCATCTATTCGCTGGTGATGGTAAAAAAGGCCTGTGCCATCGTCAATTTTAAAATCGGCAAGCTGGAAAAACCCGTGTATGACGCCGTGATCCAGGCCTGCGACGAAATCATTGCCGGTAAGTTTAACGAGCACTTCCCGCTGAAAATTTACCAGACTGGTTCGGGTACTCAGACCAACATGAACGCCAATGAAGTGATTGCCAACCGGGCCAACGAAATCCTCGGCGCACCGCTGGGAGCCAAAAAACCGGTACACGCCAACGACACGGTAAATAAGTCACAATCCTCGAACGATGTGTTCCCCACTGCCATGCATGTGGCCGTGGCCCGGTTTACCGAAAGTCACCTGATTCCCCGTCTGGAAAGCCTCATCCGGGTGTTCGAAAAGAAACAGGCCGAGTTCGACTCTATTATCAAGATTGGTCGTACTCACCTGCAGGATGCCACTCCGGTAACCCTGGGTCAGGAATTTTCGGGCTATGTGGCTCAGATGAAAGTAGCGTTGGCACAAATCAACCAGGCTAAAGATTCTCTGCTCGATCTCGCCATTGGCGGAACCGCGGTGGGAACCGGTCTGAATGCACCGAAAAATTTCGATAAAATGGTCAGCGACGAACTGACAACGCTGACCGGACTGAAATTCCGCCCCAATCCGAACAAGTTCCAGGGCCTGGCCGGACATGAGCAACTGGCTTACTTTCATGGCGCACTCAAAGCCCTCGCCACCGGTCTGATGAAGATTGCCAATGACATCCGCTGGCTGGCATCGGGTCCGCGTGCAGGCATCGGCGAACTGCTGATTCCTGAAAATGAGCCGGGATCTTCCATCATGCCGGGTAAGGTGAACCCAACCCAATCGGAAGCCATGACCATGGTATGTGTGCAGGTGTTTGGCAATGACGCTGCGGTCGGATTTGCTTCCAGTCAGGGTAATTTCGAGCTGAATGTGTTCAAGCCGGTGATTCTGCACAACGTGATGGAATCGCTGCAGCTGCTCGGCGATGCCTGTGATTCCTTCGAGCACAATTGTGCGTACGGAATCGAACCTAATGTGGATAAACTGCGGGAAAATATGGAAAAATCCCTCATGCTGGTCACGGCTCTGAATCCGCACATCGGATACGACAATGCTGCCAAGATTGCCAAAAAGGCCCATCATGAAGGAACCACCCTGAAAGAGGCCGCTCTCTCTCTCGGACTGCTCACCGATGCTCAGTACAATGAATGGGTCGATCCGAAAAAGATGATCTGAGTCTGGATCCTGTTAACTCTGAAAATCCGGCGATGAGCCGGATTTTTTTTTTGCCGTCATTTCAGGGAAAGGGTGCGATGTTCCGGATCAGGACCGGAGGGCCGGCAGCAGGATAGTGGCTGCCGGGATCAGTTCACCGGGCACCGGTCCGAGGTCCGTGCCAGGTCTGACTGTTCTAGTTGGAAGAGGAGGATGCCGGAGGAGTCTGAGCAGTCCGGACCCGGATGGTATCTTCGGGGACGCCGAGTTCTGCAAGGCCTTCACGTGCACGACGATGACTGTTGGAGTATTCGGGGGTCCGCAGCACCTCGTAAAAGCGGGGTTTCGCTTCTTCCGGGTAGCCCATCTTGATGAGCATGTTGGCGCTTCGAAGCAGGCAGTAGACGTAATAATGCTCGGTTTCCTTGTGAATACCGGCATCGACGGGAGCCAGTGCTTCCTGATAAAAACTGTATGCCATGGTCGGCCGGTTTGAATACTCGGCAATCATGCCGCGGATGTAATAGATGTACCGAAGCTGATGGGTGTAGTAAAACGGACGGTTGGCCAGAATACGTCCTTCCATCACGGCCATGCAGGAATCGGCCTGCTGGTAGTCGCCCATCTGATAGGCAAGCTGTCCGCGGTAGAAGAGATACCGCGAGTTTTTGGGGAACCGGTTATTCAGGTTGGCAAAGACCTTGATCGCCTTAGCATAGTTCTTTTCGTAGAAGTAACTGATCATGCCCAGGCTGTACTGGGCTTCCACGTTGGCAAACATGCCGCTGTCAGCGACCGACTGCAGCAACTCGAGTCCGCGCTTTTTATCTCCTGATGGATAAAACCACAGCAGGGGTTTGATGATGGGATACCGGTCGGGCAGAAACTCGGCGTAGTAATAATACAATCCGGCCCCGTACCGTGCATCAATATTCGCGAATTTTCCTTCAAGTGATTCTGTGATTCCATCCAGAGCCGAAATGCCGTAACGGGCGGCCATGAACCAGTCATCCCGCAGACCATACAACTGTGCTTTGAAACCGATGGCCCCGCTTTTATAATACCGGGCCACCATGGACAGGCTGTCTGCGTTCTTTTCAATCTGGTCGCATTTATCGATCACCTCATCCATCTTCTTCTGGAATTCATTGTCGAGAAACGGATTTCTGATGTCGACAAAGACCTGAATCCAGAGAATCATTCCATCGAGGAAATAGCCCTCGGGACGGTGTGGATACTTGCTTTTCCAGTCGGCCAGCCGTTTCTCGGCCGCCACAACTTCCATGTTGTACATCAGGTTCAGGATGGTATCCAGTTCAGCCCGGTCGGGGGGAATCCAACGCACGCCATCGGAAAAACCGGCGACGGGAAACAGCACAAGCAGCGCGATGACAAGGCTGGTTTTCAGACTGGGGAAAATGGAATGACGTATCAAGTGTTCAGTTCAGGGTTCTATAAATTTCATGAGTTCTTCAATCCGGTCCCGGAAATCCCGATCCTCCAGATCTTCTTCTTCACCAAGCAGACGGACCGAATAACCGGCACGGCTGAGTGCAGCACGGACACGGGAACCATCGAGAACGTTGACTTTGATTTCGATATGATGCCGGTCTGCGCCCGGTGCGCCGGGAAGGCTGTTCAGCGACATGATCCTGGCCTGGTTTTCCTCAATCAGCCTGACAACCTCGGTCAGAGAGAAATCGTGACCGTTAAACCGGACTTCCAGCGTGCTGCCCTTTTCGTAGACCGACAGCAGCTCTCCTGCAAAGTCCATCAGTTCTTTTTCGAGCACACATCCCACCAGTGCCTGATTCGATCCCAGAACCGGCAGCACATCATGACTGGTTTCAGAAAACATCCGGATGGCCTCGCCCACGTGGGCATCCAACGTCAGATGCACCGAGCCCCGGTCAATGAGGGAGGCCAGAGAATCGGGACGTGACTTTCCGCCCTTTCCTTTCAGATGCTCGAGAATGCGTTCATCCGACACCATCCCCTCATACCGGTCCTGAGCAATAACCGGCAGACTTCTGACATGATTCTCCTTCATCAGAGTCAATGCCCGATCGGGGTCGCTGTGAAGCGCCACACTGGGCAGACTGACGTTGAGAATTAAATCGATTTTCATAGTTGGGTTATCTGATTGCCGGAAAAATGGAACCAATCCGGTGGAAAGTTACGAAATAAACCCGACACATTCATTTGCCGGGCATCAAGTTATCAGAACAGCGAAAGGGTGGGATTTCCCAGACTGAAATAAAAAAACAGCGGACCCCAACCGATTCCGGCATTGGGTTCCTTGTACAGTTTAAAGGCCCGGCCAGCCGACAGACTGATGGGTCCCAGCGGGGTGCTCAGCGTAATTCCGCCACCCACGCCATGGTTCATCTGGGAAACCTTAATGGCTTCGATCCGCTGCCAGGCGTTCCCAAGATCATACCGGGCATGCAGAATGACATCGAAGATAAACGTGGTGGGTGTGTACCATCGCATTTCCAGATGACTCATCATGAGTTGTCTGCCATACAGATCAAAATCCCGGAACCCGTAAAAGGAACGTCCTCCTCCTGCGTAGAAAAACTCCTGTACAGGCAACCCGATATCGGCACTGCCAAGTTCCATCCGGGGAGTCAGCGTCACCCGGGGAAGAAACGGAAAGGTGGTTTCGAGTCTTGCCGCCATTTTCGAGTATGAAACATCGCTGCCAAACTCGGCATTCGATGTCTCATAATAGAAATCCAGAAACTGCCCGCCGGTCGATATGACGGGTGAGTCGCGGTTATCAAATACGGTCTGAAGGCGCAGAATGTTCAAATGGTTTCCTGCGTTGGAAAAGGTGGCATCATTTGAGAGACCACGAAGAAGGCTGATGGCTGAATATTTTCGGTGAAGATCGAGCCGGATCTCCCCGAATTTGGCAAACTGCCGGCCGATCATGGTTCTCAGTCCGGCCGACTCACGCTGAAACTCTCCCCGCTCACTGAATCCGGAACGATTCCCGGAACCCGGGACCGAAAACCGGTAACTGTTAACCGTTACATTCAGGATATCGGCCCAGATGGTGACTTCTGAGGAAAAGTAGCTGTCCAGAAGCCGGTCGGTTCTCCACTGTCCTGAAATCTGACCATTCCGGTCACCGCCAGCCAGAGTCATGCCGAGTTTGGAACCTTCGCCCAGCATGTTTTCATTGCGCAGATTCAGGAAATACTGGGTATTGTAGGTTTCGGTTGCACTGATTCCGGCGCGAAGAAACAGGGAGGGCTTTTCATGCACCCTGAAGGTAATGCGATTTCCGCGGGTGGTCTGATCGGTCAGCAGGCTGGCCTGATAAAACAGATCGGTGGCGGTCAGATTGTCGAGTGAGGATTTGATTTCTTCCCGGTGAAACAGGGCACGGCGATCGAGACTGGCTTCGCGGGTGATGTAGGATTTGCGGGTGACTTTGTTTCCCGTCACGGCCACGTCAGAAATAACGCCTTCGTTGATATAGGTGTGAAGGCGGCCGGTTTCGGGTTCATACCGGAACGAATCGATCCGGGCAAGGTAGAATCCGCTCTTTTTGTAAGTGCTGACCACCGACCTCAGGGTTGAAAGCAGTTCAAAGTAATTGACGGGCTGATTGGTCAGCGCATCGAACCGGTTCTGAAACCACCGGTCCGGCAGAAGGTTAACACCGTGAAAACTGAATGCCTGAATCACCGGAAATGGAACGAGCGTAACCACTGTGCCCGAATCGGATCCGTTCACCTCATACCGGTGAACCCAGCCAGAGGTAGAAAGCTTTCTGATAACCGACTGCAGCGGGGTCCCTGCTTCGGGCAGGGAATCGGAAACCAGGTTCTGAAGAACCGGAGGGACCACAATCCGATCCACCGGAGGTCCGGCCCGGAGCGTTCGGGCCCGTATGAGTGTATCGATCAACCCGGTCACCTTCGCTGCCTGCAGGTATCCGTCCTGAATCACCGTATCGACCCTGGTGAAGTCGAATCCTTCAACCTCATCCAGACTCATACTGATCACCACATCGGACCGGCTGAGCTGAATCTGGTTCGACAGTTTCATCATAATGGAGGTAACCCGATCGACCGTTTGCCAGGGTGCTTTTACTTCCTCGGTGTTGAGGCTGCCCGTGGTGTTGGCCGTAATGACAATGTCTGCCCCGGCTTCCCGTGCCACATCCACCGGAATATTGCTCAGCACGCCCCCGTCGATCAGCTGATTGCCGTCGAGTTCGTACGCAAGAAAAAGCAGCGGAAAGGCCATGCTCGACCGCATGGCTTCAACCAGATTTCCCTCGCTGAAGATATACTTTTTCCCGTTTTTCAGATTGGTGGAAACCGAGTAGAACGGAACACGAAGCTTCCGGAAAGTGGAGGCCGGGTAATAAGGTCCAGCCAGCGTCAGATCATTGAGCCGGGTGGTCAGTTTCTGACCGGAAATAACGGCGGTTGGAATCCGCGGACGCCAGTTTTCAAGTTCCAGTGTGATCTGGGTCCGGTCGTAAAGCGATTTGTAGTCGAGGAATACATCCGATCGCTGATAGTCCCCTTCCAGGGAAAGCAGCTGGTTCCAGTCCAGGTTTCTTGCAAGACTGTCGAGTTCACCAATGGAATAACCGGCGGCATACAAGCCGCCCACGATACTTCCCATGGATGTTCCCACAATCATATCGACGGGAATCCCCGCTTCCTCGATGGCTTTCAGCACGCCCACCTGAAAAATTCCACGGGACCCGCCGCCGGAAAGTACCAGCGCCACGGTCGGACCGTTGGCCACCTGCATGGTAAATGGCGAGAACGGATCCTGCCGGGTTTTTACCTGTGCGGGGATGCTGTGGGGGAGAAGAAACAATAACAGGAGCAGAAAAGACCTGACCATGACGAAATATCCGGGAAGACGGGGGCAATTTCAATTTATGATCGGACCCGTATTGCGTATTTTCACCCCTGTCTATGAATTTTCTGAATCCGATCTTTCTGGCCGGATTGGCCGCAGCTGCCATTCCCCTTCTCATTTTTCTCTGGAACCGCAACCGCCGGCCGGTGGTCAGGGTCTCTTCCTTGTTTCTGTTCCGGCAACTGGAGGCTTCTTCCATCCGGACCCTGAAGCTGGCTGAGTGGCTGTTGCTGGCTTTGCGGATTCTGATACTGCTGCTGCTGGCACTCGCCTTTGCCCAACCCTTTCTGCAATCGGGAAGTGATGAGCAGCCGGTTTACCGGTCGGTTATTCTCGATTGGGGACCCGGGTTTTCCTCTGCAACCCCTGCCCAGAAAACCGGTTTGCAGCAGTGGCTCGAAACGCTCAGCCGCGAGCAGCCTTCCACAAGGTTTTTCACAACGGATTCTCTGAACGGCTATCAGCCTTCCCGCCTGCTGCAGCCCTGGTGGTTTCAGGGTGTTCCCGCAATTGATACCTCCGGTCCGTCGCTTCTGATCAGTTCAGTGGGCTCGCCGGTTCTGCCCTCTCTGATGGACCGGCTACCTTCCGGTTCTGACGTGATCCTTTATGAAACGCCCGGAATCACTGGCAATCTGGGAATTTCCGGCGTATCTCTGCCATCCGGGTGGTGGCAAACCCGGCAACCGAATCAGGTCCGGATTGATATCCTGAATCCAACCGGGGAAGAGACCCGCGCGGAAGCCGATGTGCTGGTCAATGGCCTGCTTATCCGGACGGTGCCCCTTACCTTAACCGGCCCGACGGCCAGTCTCACGGTGCCGGTTACTGTCAACCGGCGCGGATGGCACACCCTTTCCGTTCAGCTCAAACACCCCGATTTCGAACCGGATAACCATTGGTCCGGGGGCTTTTACCTTCCGGAAACCCTTCAGGTGGTTGTTCTTTCTGGTCGGGAACTGGCCGCGCTGAATACCAGCCGGTTGCAGCAAGCTTCCCTATCGGCCGGTTTTCCGCTGGTCCTTTCCGCACGGAGTGCCGATCTGGGAAAGGATCGTCTGCTGATCATTACTTCGTCGCGCTGGTCTGGAATCATGGCCGACCATCCGGCAGCCATCTGGATACCCGACTTCTCGCAACCCGGATCCATAACCGAAAGCCTGCAATCAATTGGTCTCTCTTCCACCGTGAATCCGGGTATGCAGGTCATGGCCGACCGGTACACCGATCATCCCTTTCTCAGCTACCTTGACCGGAAGGATCCGGCCGATCCGGACCGGCTCCTGAACGGTCTGGTCACCATACGACCCGTTCAGGGTTTGCGTCCACTGCTCACCGGCACCAACAGGGAACCGGTAATGAGTCTGTACACACGGGCAGGCAGACAGGTACTGATTTTTCATGTGAATCCGTTCACCGGACCTGAGCCGGTCCCGGCCTGGGCCCTGTCGGCCCTGCTTCACGCATTGACGGCCCTTCAGCCAACCGCTTCGACCCGGGATGGATTTTTTGCTCATCCCGTCCGGACCGGGATACCATTTCCGGTTCCCGTTGCGGCGGCGGGAATCCGTTTCCGGTTTCTCGATCAGGAATGGATTCCGGGTCCGGGCACGCTGTCCGGCGGAAACATTCACCCGGCCATGATCACCAGACCCGGTACGCTTACCATCTGGTCGGGCGATCGTCTGACCGGTATTACCGGTTTCAATGCACCGGCCATCCGTCAGGCCGATTCACCTGAAGAGGCCATCCGCTGGCAACCCGCCGATCCGTTTCCCCTGCTGACCGCCGCTTCACCCCGTTTTCTTTCTGCAGGCATTTTTATTGCCGTTCTGTTGTTACTGCTCCTGGAGATGATTCTCTCCCGTGGTCGTCGTTGACCCATCCGGAGAAAAATTTTACATTCGTCTATCCATCCGTTTATGAGTACCGCTCAGATTAACATCCTGAACCTTGTTTTGCTGGGACTTGCATCCGGCATGCTGCTGTATTTACTCTACCGTCGGTCCCGTCAGGCCCCGGTTGTTTTCAGCTGGAGTTGCGGATTGCTCTACGGACTGCCCTTTTTCTCCAGTTCACTGGTTGTTTTTGCCTTCATGTTTATCGGCGTATCGGTTTTCATCCCCGAGTCTGCCTATCTGATTCCGGCCCTCTTTTTCGGACTGAACGCCCTTCTGTTTTTTGTTGCCGGCTGGTTTGGCGTGCAGCTCTCGGTTACCCACACACACATTGTGACCCATCCGTGGTTTCCAACGCGTGACATTCCGATCAGAGCGATCCGCGATTACTACTTTCACACCCATGGCTTTCTGACCCGGGTGACTTTGCTGGTCCAGCGACAGGATGGATTAAAGAAGATCAGTTTTACCATGCCGGCACGTTACATGAAATTGTTCGATCAGGTGATTGAACAACGCAGCCTTCGCAGCCAGTCGGCCCGGCAACCCGAACCGGTGCGGCAGAAATAAATCGGGGAAAGTGATAATTTGGCCTATCTGAACACACAACCCGATAAAGAATCTGCCATCCTCGTCGGCATCCAGCTTGCCGATACCCCTCCCGATGAAGTCCGGGAAAACCTCGATGAATTGGAACGTCTGGCCGATACCGCCGGTGCCATGGTGACCGACCGGGTGATTCAGGCCAGGCCCACTCCTGATTCTGCTTTTTACATCGGTAAAGGAAAACTGGAAGAACTGGTGGCCCTGAAGGAAGAACGCCGGTCCGATATTGTCATTTTCGATGAGGAACTGTCACCCAGACAGATCCGGAATCTTGAAAACCACCTGCAGTGCAAGGTTATTGACCGCACAGGCCTGATCCTCGATATTTTTGCCTCCAATGCCCGCACCAGCGAATCAAAAACGCAGGTCGAAGTGGCCCAGCTCGAGTACCTGCTTCCCCGTCTGACCCGCATGTGGACTCACCTGAGTAAACAAAAGGGAGGGATCGGAACGAAGGGACCCGGAGAAACCCAGATCGAGACAGACCGTCGTCTGATCCGCACCCGGGTGGTCACCCTGAAGGAAAAGCTTCAGCGGATTCAGACCCAGAAGGAGACCCAGCGGAAGGGCCGGTCCGAAATTGATCAGCTGACTCTGGTCGGCTACACCAACGCAGGTAAATCCACCCTGATGAACATGCTTACCCATGCCACCGTTCATGTGGAAGACCGGCTGTTTGCCACGCTCGATTCAACCACTCGACTGACCGTTCTGGCAGGAAATAAGCGGCTGCTGATCACCGATACGGTCGGTTTCATCAGAAAACTTCCTCATCATCTGGTGGCTTCCTTCCGCAGTACCCTCGAGGAAGTCAGACAGGCCGACCTGCTCATTCATCTGGTCGATGTCTCACATCCCAACTTTCATGAGCACATATTCGCTGTCCAGGACACCCTTCGCGAAATCGGAATTGATCTGAAACCCGTTCTCATGGTCTTTAACAAAATTGATCAGGTGAACGACCCCGATCTGCTCCGTCAGGTGCGGAGAGAGTACCCAGACTCGGTATTTGTCAGTGCCTGGCGCGGAATCAACATTCCCGAACTTCGTGAGCGGATTCTCCAGACGCTCGAAGCAGGCTATGTCAGCCTCACAGCCCGGTTTCCTGTCACGGCAGGTCAGGCGATTGCACACCTTCATACCATCGCCGAGGTTCAATCGACAGACTACGCCGGCGAGGAAGTGACCATCCGGTTCCGCATCAACCGCCGGTTCGAGGAATCCGTCCGGAAAATGATTCAATCTTACCAGTCTCCTGTATTCTGATCATGCCACGTCTGTTACTGACCGGAGCAACCGGTCTGTTGGGCGGATGGATTTACCAGGATGCCCGATTGCGCGGCTGGGAAGTGATCCGCGTGACCAGGAAACCTCTCGCGGGTATTCCTTCCATTGTCACCAGCGACCAGGACACGCCCGAGGAGCTGTTCAGCCGGATTGGGGAATTAAAGCCGGACTGGCTGATTCATTGTGCAGCGGAATCCTCTGCTGCCCGCTGTGAACTGGATCCTGTTCATGCCCGGCAATCGAATGTGACTCTGACGGCCCGTTTCGCAATGGTGGCCAACCAACTGAAATGCCCGTTTCTGCTCATCAGTACCGACATGGTTTTCCGGGGTGACCGGGGAGGATATACCGAAGAGGACTTCCCTGATCCTGTTCACGTGTACGGACACTCCAAGGCACATGCAGAATCGGTCAGTCTGTCCGTTTCACATCGGCAATGGACCGTTCGGCCCTCTCTGCTACTGGGTTTATCGGCCGACGGAACCCGGGGATATACCGACTCACTCCTGAGGGATCTTCAAGCCGGAAAAACGATTACCGCCTTTTCCGATGAGTTCCGGAGTGCGGTACCTGCCCCGGTGGCTGCCTCACTGATCAATGACATGGCCGGCAAGGCAGTTCCCTTTGGTCTTTATCATCTGGGAGCGGATGATTCCACCGACCGGTATTCACTGGCGGTCACGCTTGCAAAAAAGCTCGGACTTCCTGCGCAGCAGATCCGGAGTGGGTCCATCGGTGAGTTTACCGGAATCCCGGCCAGACAATCCAACCTGACTCTGGACAGTTCACGCCTTAAAAGTGCGCTGGCCATCACTCATATTCCAGGTGCCGCTGCGGTTAATGGCTCCCGGCCATTGATCATCATCTGATTCGGGTGTAATTTTAAGCAAACCAATCAGGATACCGAATGGATACCTTCCGCATTTCGAAAACCTTCACCTGGGAAATGGGTCACCGGCTTCCCTATCATAACCGCGGCTGTCAGAATATTCACGGTCACTCCTACGAAATGGAAATCATCCTTGAAGGAACCAAAAACGATCAGGGAATGGTGCTCGATTACGATGATCTGAAAACGGCTGTTAAACACATCATCGATAAATGGGATCATTCCTTTCTGGTGGATGATAAGGATGAGCTGGTCCGGGATTTTCTGAAATCTTCCTCCATGAAGCACGTGGTTTTCAAGGGGTACACCACCGCCGAAAACATCGCTCATTACATTTGTGAAGTGTTAAGGAATATCCTTTCCATCCATAAAAACCTGAAAGCCATCGAAGTCGTCGTCCGCGAGACCCGCAGCTCGGAAGCCATTGCCCGTCGCCTGTTCTGACCCTCGGGAATCGGGCCTCCCTATTTTCGTGTTCCTGCGGTCATGATAAAAAAAACCGGACTTCTTCTTCTGAATCTGGGTACACCCGATTCCCCCGATACGGTCTCTGTCCGCCGGTACCTGCGGCAGTTTCTTACCGACCCGCGTGTGATAGATGTGCCTGCCCTGCTTCGGTATCTGATTGTTTACCTGGCCATCCTCCCCTTCCGTCCTGCCCGATCTGCTCATGCTTATCAGCAAATCTGGACACCGCAAGGAAGTCCGCTACTGGTCTTTTCTGAAAATCTGAGAAGAAAAGTGGAGTCCCTGTTAACCTCCACAGATCCGTCTGTGCAGGTTCGCCTGGCCATGCGTTACGGGAATCCGTCTGTCCGGCTGGCGATGGAGGCCTTTTCCAGAGAGGGTATCCGTGAGGTGGTGGTGCTTCCCCTGTTTCCCCAGTATGCCGCTGCTTCCTCGGGAAGCGCCATGTCTCATGTGTATGAAGAGGCCGCCCGGTTATGGGACCCTCCGGTTCTGACAGTGCTACCGCCCTTTTTCAGCTCACCTGATTATATCCGGATGGTAGCCGCCCGCGGACGTGTCACTCTTGAAGCGGCACCGTGGGATCATGTGATTTTTTCCTTCCACGGAATACCCCTCAGGCAACTGAAAAAAAGTGAGTCACCCGGCATTTGTCATCAAACCGAGTCCTGCTGCACCTCAACCGACCGGTCCTGGTGTTACCGTGCCGCCTGCGTTCAGACAGCATTGGCTCTTGCAAAAGATCTGTCACTGGAACCGTCTCAGTTTTCGGTCGGATTCCAATCACGCCTTGGCCGTACCGAATGGATTCGTCCCTATCTGGATGATTTGCTGACCGATCTTCCCGCCCGGGGAATCCGGCATGTGGTGGTGTTCTCCCCTGCCTTCACGGCAGACTGTCTGGAAACCCTGGAAGAGCTTTCAATCCGGGCGGAAGCCACCTGGAAGGAAAAAGGCGGCGAAACACTTCGTCTGGTACCCGCGCTGAATGATGGTGATGATTTTGCCGGATGGATCGCCAACCGGTTCAGAATGGTGAACACGCCATCCTGATAAAAACAAAAACGGGGCTGGCCGGTTTTAATCCCGTCTCAGCCCCGTCAAGCTGTTTTTCTGCACTAAGTCCGGATGCAAACTCCTCTACCAGAAGTCCCGGTTGGGACAGACGACCTTTCGTTTTCTCAGAGGCCCGTCAGGTAAAACCGGGTCCTGACAGCCGTCTCCTCCCTAAAAATCAATCCATGATTCTGCGTAAAAAGGCTGGTTTTTCAGGATCTTCCTTCGAAATCCGCTCTTTTCTCTCTTCAGGATTATTGGCCCGCGAGATATCAATCCCTTTCCGTTCATAAGTCGGGGTGTTCCGGTAAACCAGATTTTCAGTTCCCGAATAACCATGCTTCTGTTCGTTGAACGGCAGTGATTCCTGTCCGGGCAATTCTGCCCGTTTGGGCTTCAGCTCACCGGTTGTCCCAATCGGAATAATCGGTGCCGGCTCTTTGGGATGTACTGGTGTTTGTTGAATGGGTTGCGCACTTTGAGTGGTAGCCACAGGAACGGTATGCTGAACCGCGGGAGAAGCATTGAATTTCTCCTTCCGGTGATTAAACCCGGTAGCAATGACCGTCACGATGATTTCATCCTCGAGCGATTCATCGATCACCGCACCAAAGATGACGTTGGCGTCTTCCCCTGCTGCCTGCGAAATCAGCATGTTGGCATCATTCACTTCATACAGCGAGATGTTTTTTCCGCCGGTAATGTTGACCAGAACACCCTGAGAACCTGCAATGTTCACTCCGTCGAGTAACGGTGATGAAATGGCACTCTGGGCCGCTTCAATGGCCCGGTTTTCACCCGAGGCACGGCCGATTCCCATCAGCGCATCACCCATGTTGCTCATGACTGATCTTACATCGGCAAAATCGACGTTCACCAGTCCGGCGATGTTGATCAGATCCGAGATACCCTTTGCGGCATCATACAAAACGTTATTGGCAATGTTGAAGGCTTCGGGCAAGGACACATTTTTTTCAACGATGGCCATGAGCCTGCCATTGGGAATAATCACCAGGGTATCGAGGTATTTTCTCAATTCTTCAATGCCGCGATCGGCCTGGTTCTTCCGGCGGACACCTTCCCACGTAAATGGACGGGTAACGACTCCCACTGTTAACGCTCCGAGTGAACGGGCCACCTGAGCCACCACTGGTGCAGCACCGGTTCCGGTTCCGCCACCCATACCGGCCGTGATAAAGACCATGTCGGCTCCGTTCAGAAGCGCAGCAATTTCTTCCCGGTCTTCTTCACAGGCTTCCCGTCCGCGCTCGGGATCGCCACCGGCACCCAGTCCGCGGGTACTGGTTTTTCCGATCTGGACTTTGTAGCGGGCAAGCGATTTGCCCAAGGCTTGTATGTCGGTGTTGCAGGCAATGAAATCCACATTGGTGATCCCACGTTCCACCATGTTATTCACCGCGTTTCCACCGCCTCCGCCAACGCCAACCACTTTGATTTTGGCGCCTTTTTCGCTGATATCAATAATATCGGTAATCATGGTAAACTCCCTGCTTATAAATCTTTAAACCAGTTTTTCATCTTATCGATGATTTCCGCGCCTTTGCCGGTTCCCTTCTGTTTATCGGTAACTTCCGGCTTTTCCTCTTCGGTCTCCAGGCTGCTTTCAATTTCATTCAAACCGTTCCGGCTGATAATCTGGGAGGCTTTGCCGGCTGTCAACCCGTGAATCACCAGTCCCACACTGGTGGCATACATGGGATTTTCCACCTCGCGGACCAATCCGCCATCCAGGCCGGTGGGAATTCCGATTTTCACATCCAGACCGGTCAGTTCACGTGCCAGAGTCGCAATACCGAGAATCATGGCCCCGCCTCCGGTTATCACCAGACCAGCCGATAATTTCCGGCCATATCCGCTGGCCTGAATCTCATCACGGACAATTTCCAGAATTTCTTCCATGCGAGGCTGAATAATCTGGCACAGCGTGCTTCGCTGCACTTCTTTCGGCGGCCGGCCGGAAATGCCCTCAATCAGCAGTTTTTCATCGGCCACCAATTCTGAAATATGAGTGATTCCATAATTCACTTTCAGGAATTCAGCCTGATGCTGCAGAATTCCCAGGCCATGCCGGATGTCATCGGTCACCTTCTGACCAGCCAGGGCAATAACCGATGTCTTCCGGATGGTCTTGTCCTCGAAGATGGCCAGATCGGTGGTTCCTCCACCGATATCGAGAAGGGCCACGCCCACTTCCTTCTCTTCGGGCGACAAAACCGACATGGATGAGGCGATGGGTTCCAGTACAATGTCATCGACCTGTAAACCGGCCTTCTGAACACATTTTTCGATGTTCCGGATGGCGGTGACCAGACCCGTGATGATATGAACGTTGGCTTCCATGCGGATTCCCGTCATTCCCACCGGATCGATGACTCCATCCTGACCGTCAATGATAAATTCCTGCGGAATCACGTGAATAATCTGCCGGTCGGATGGCAATGCAATCTTACGGGTATCGGCCAGGAGGCGGTTCACATCCTTTTCGGTAACCTCATGGTCGGGATTGGCAATGGTAACCACTCCCCGACTATGGAAACTCTGAATATGATCCCCGGCAATCCCAACGGTGACCGATTTGATCTCCATTCCGCTGGCGTTCTGGGCATCCGAAATGGCAGCCTGAATTGATTTGACTGTTTTATCAATGTTGGCAACCACCCCACGGTTCAATCCTTCAGAAGGCGCTTTTCCGATTCCAAGAATATTGATGGATCCGTTCTCATCCAGCTTTCCGACAATCGCGCATATTTTTGTTGTCCCGATATCGAGACCAACCACAATTTTTTCTTTCATAGCTATTCCGATCCTTAGCCCCGTTCCTTAGTTGTAATAACCCCGTGATTCCGTAAATCGATGTACTGAAACGCATCCGGACCCGTTACCGATACCACCTGTTTCCAGAAGGCCCTCAGCGAAACCAGCTGATCACCCAGGTTTTTGGTCACCACGTATACCGGCACCTGTGCATGAGTGGTATAGAGCACCAGCGTTCCATGTGTTCCCGTCAGCCTGAAATCGGATAGTTCATGATACAGTGCCGGTAACTGACGTCTGCTTCTGTCCAGCGTTTTTGCCAGAATCCGTATATCGGCATTCAGTGTTTTTCCATACTTGCCATCAAAGTCCGATTTTCTGATTTCTCCCAGCAGGGGAAGGTCGAAAACCCGTGTTGCAGACAGAGGCATGCCATGACCATACCGGTCGATATAACCTTCCCAGGCACCAAAGACCCGTGCAACCGGCGTGCGCTCGGTAATGGTGATCCGAACTGCTGTTGGGAATTCGACCACAGCAGTTGCCGATTCGACCCAGGGAAGCCGCTTTAACCGGGTCTGAACAGCCAACAGATTCACCGACGACAGCCTGACACCCTTTTTTAAACCGGTCTGTTCAATAATTTGCCTGGTGGAAACTTCCTGATTCCCCTCCACGACAAAATCGGTGAGCGGGAGCCGGTTCTTCCAGAACCAGGCCACCATTAACAGCAGCAGACCAGCGGCCAATACACCACCCAGCAGAATCAACCGCTTTTTAATGGGTTTGCTCACTGATCAAATCCAATCTTTTTTACTTCCATTTCTAACCGGATGCCATGTTTTTCATAGACAATCCTGGTAACATATTCTATCAGGCGGATCAGATCCTCCGCCGTCCCGCTCTGGTCATTTACCAGAAAATTGGCGTGTTTTTCCGATACAGAAACCCCGCCTATCCGGTACCCTTTCAGTCCGCAGCTTTCGATCAGCTGGCCGGCATACTGACCAGGAGGATTTTTAAAAATGGATCCCGCATTCGGTAACTCCAGGGGCTGAGTGTCCCGACGTTTTTTCAGCAATTCCTTCCGGCGCTCCATCAGAGCTTCCCGGTCTCCCTGCTTCAATACCAGCAGGGTTCCCAGAATGAAATCATGATCCAGGTTGGTTTTTCGGTATTCAAACCGGACCTCTTCACGCTTCAGTGTCATCAGCCGGGTACCCCGGACAACATCAACGGTTTTTACCACATCAAATATTTCGGAACCGTACGCACCTGCATTCATCAGCAGGGCCCCACCGACTGTTCCCGGAACGCCCCCAAGCGATTCCAGTCCCGCAAGACCCTGTTTCAGCGTTTCAAGAACCAGTAACGGCAAGCTGGCACCGGCTTCGGCATAGACCTCCTTCCCTTCAAACCGGATGTCGGTCAGCTGGTCGGCAATCCGGACAACCACGCCACGAAATCCGGAATCACTGATAAGTACGTTGGTGCCATACCCAAGAATGTAATGCTGGTACCGGTATTTATTGATCCACCGGACTGCCTCGACCACATCGTTCCTGGATTTTGGCAGCAGAAAAACATCGGCTGGCCCGCCCAGTTTCAGGCTGGAGTAATGAGCCAGCGGTTCGCTTAGCCTGATTTCTCCCTGAAATGCTTTGGCGAGTTCGTCGAGATGGTACATTACAGTCCTGCCACCCAGTTGGCACATAATTTCGAAATGTCACCGGCGCCCATGAAAATGAGCACATCTCCCGGTTCACAAACACTCTGTACCGTGCTGATCAGGTCTGCTTTTGGCACGTGTCTGATCTGCCGGTGTCCGAACATTGAGGCAGAATCGACCACAAGGGCAGCTGTCACCCCTTCAATCGGAGTTTCTCTGGAACCATACACATCGGTTACCAGCACCACATCAGACTCGAGGAACACCCGCCCGAATTCTTCGTGAAAATCGCGGGTGCGCGAGTAAAGGTGGGGTTGAAACACCGATACAATCCGCCGGTTTTTCCATCCCGATTTGGCTGCACGGAGGGTCGCGGCCACTTCGCTCGGATGGTGGGCATAGTCATCAACCACCATGAAATCCTTATCATATCTGATCTGAAACCGCCGGCCGATTCCACCGAGTTTTTCCAGACCGGCAGCGATGGACGGAAACGGCACTTCCAGTTCCAATCCGACCCCGATGGCCGCAAGCGCGTTTTTCACATTGTGCATGCCGGGTAATTGAAGTTTGATAGACCCGAGTTCCTTTTTCCGGTATTCCACCCGGAAAGTGGTAGTTGCTCCGTCCACTTCCACATCAAAGGCTCTCAGGTCGGCCTGATTCGAGAATCCATAAGTGAGTACCCGGCGGCTGATCCGCGGCAGAATCGATTGGACATGGGGTTCATCCAGGCAACAGACCACCAGTCCGTAAAACGGAACAGTATTGGCAAACTGAACAAAGGCATCCTGAATTTCGGCCAGACCGGTGGTATAGATATCAAGATGCTCTTCTTCAATGTTGGTGATAACGGCGATGGTGGCCGTCAGTTTTAGAAAACTGCGATCAAACTCATCGGCTTCCACAACAATAAAGTCACCCTGACCCACCTTTGCATTCGAATTGAAATTGTTGACCACTCCGCCCACAATCACGGTCGGATCCAGTTGTCCTTCGGTAAGAACCATGCCAACCATACTGGTGGTGGTGGTTTTTCCGTGAGTACCGGCGATGCCGATACCCGATTTCATCCGCATCAGTTCAGCCAGCATTTCTGCCCGGCGGATGACCGGAATTTTCAGACGCTGAGCTTCCACCAGTTCCGGATTGTCAGGCTGCAAGGCCGAGGTATAAACCACCGCATCGGCTCCATGAACGTGGGAAGCCTTATGCCCGTTAAAAATAGTGGCACCCAAAGAGGCCAGATTATCGGTAATGCCTGAAGAACTCAGGTCACTGCCGGTCACCTGAAATCCCTTATTCAGCAGAATTTCAGCAATTCCGCTCATCCCGATTCCGCCAATGCCGATAAAATGCAAACGCCGGAACTGTCCGAAAAGCGGACGTCTCGAACCCATCATACAGTAATTGCCTTTACTTTTTTCCTCAATTCGGCCAGATCCTTCCTAAGATCTTCCGACCGTTCATAATTACGTGGTCTGATTACCAGCGGGGACCTGCGGCTTCTTACCTTCATCCGGATAATTCCACCCCTGGTTTCATGATCTTGTCCCTTTTCAAATCCGGCTTTCATCCAAAGAATGTCGGTAACCGGATAGATGACTTCTCTGAACCGGGTCCGGTAAATAAAGGACTGATCGGACAGAACAATTTCCTTCGATTCAATCACCGACCAGATCAGATAAAGCATGACAAAAAGCAGAATACCGGTAAACAGGATCAGAATCGGGTCGGAAAGCAAAAAGGTGAAGGAGCCTTCCTCGATCCGGCCTTTAAAAAGAATATAGACCAACAGACCGGTCACATACATGGCCAGGTAGTGGTAAAGGCTATCCAGCCGGCGTTTATAGGTTCGTTTCGTTTCCATCAGGTTTCCCGGTTTAACACTGTGATAATTTCCTGTGCAATCTGTTTGGCTGCATCTGGCTGACCTGCTTTCAGGGAGGCCGCACTCATTTTCTCAAGCTGACCCTTCTGGCTGATAAGTCGGATCACCGTATCCCGCAGGTCACTGTCTGCCCGCTGATCCGGGATGAGCACCGCTGCTCCTGCTGCTTCCAGCACTTTGGCATTGGCAGTCTGATGATCGTCCGCAGCCCAGGGGTACGGAACCAGAACCGACGGCTTTCCGAAAACAGTAATCTCTGCAAGAGAAGTCGCCCCGGCTCTTGAAATCACCAGGTCTGCTGCCTGATACGCTTCACCCATCCGGTCAATAAACGGCTGACGCCAGACCGACCCCATGGAATCGATGGAAAGTTCGGGCAGATCCACCCCCGATTTTCCGGTTTGCCAGATCAGTTCCCAACCTTCCGATAACCAATACTGATAACAGGATTGAACCGCCAGATTGATGCTTTTTGCGCCCAGAGATCCGCCGATTACTAAAATCACCCTCTTCTTTCCCGACAGACCAAAGGATCGGGCTGCTTCCGGTTTACCGACCTTTGGAAAGGACTGACGTACCGGATTCCCGTAACAACGGATTCTATCCTGAATGGCCGAGGGAAATTGTCTGCGGCTGATATCATAGGTAATAAAGGTTCTTGTTGCACCCCTGCCCAATAAACGGGAGGTAAAGCCAGCATAGGCGTTCTGTTCCTGGACAAAGGTGGGTATTCCCATCCTTTGAGCCAGCCAGGTCACCGGTCCGCAGACATAGCCACCCGTTGCCACCACCGCATCGGGTTTTTCGGCACGCAGAATCCGCCAGCTATCCAGGAGGCCTTTCATTAATTCGATCGGAAAGGTCAGGTTCTTTTTCCAGTTGCTTCGGTTGAATCCCGATATCCGGATGGTTCTGAACTCAAAGCCATACTTGGGAACCACCGTCGATTCAGGTCCCCGGCTGGTACCTGCAAACACGATCTCACTTTCCGGCATTATCTGCCTGATGGCTTCTGCGATGGCGATCCCCGGAAAAACGTGTCCGCCGGTTCCGCCGCCCGACATGAGGATTTTCATTCGTCATCCTCCTCGGGTGGTTTTTCAGTAACGGCCTGCTTCGAAATATTTAACAGGATTCCAACGGCAGCACAGCTGAACAGGATACTGGTTCCCCCATAACTGATAAATGGCATGGGAAGTCCGGTTGTTGGAAACAAGCCACAGGTTACCCCGGTGTTGATAATGGCATACAGTGTAATGGTGATCACAATCCCGGCTGCCAGATAAAAACCCTGTGGATCCGGCGCCCGTTTGGTGATTCTGATTCCCCTGACCAGCAGATACCAGAACGCCGCCAACAACACAATCACACCGATAAATCCGTATTCTTCTCCAATGATGGGCAGAATGAAATCGTTAAACGGTTCCGGAAGGAAGAAATCGCGTTGCTTCGATTCACCGATTCCCACCCCGAACAATCCGCCATTCCCCAACGCAATCAGGGCCTGGGCCAATTGATAGTTCGAATCCTCATGTCCGCTCAAAAACATTTGGATCCGGTTTAACCGGTAGGGGGACATAATGACGTAGAGAATTCCGGCCGGAATTACCACCGCTGCCAGCGTGAGCAGATATTTTATTTTCAGATTGGCCAGAATCATCATCGACACGGTTATCATTACCAGAACCATTGCCGTCGAAAAATTCGGTTGAATGGCTATGAGCAGAATCAGCGGACCAGCCCAGGTGAGAATGGGAAGAATTCCCTTTCCAAAATCGTTTATCACCTCGGCTTTTCTGGGAAGCAGCGTGGCCAGGTGAAGGATCAGCGCCCACTTGGCCAGTTCAGATGGCTGAAAACTGATCGGACCCAGCTCGAGCCAACGGGTGGCCCCTTTCTTTTCTCCTCCCGCAATCAGCGTAATCAGCAGAATGATCACGGCCGTCAGGATCAGCGGTTTGGAGTATTGAAGAATGATGTGATAATCGATCTTGCTCAGAAAGAAGATCAGCGCAATTCCCGCAACCACCTTCATCAGGTGACGAAACAGATAGTACTCGGTCGAATCGGCCTGGACAAAGGCCATGGAGGAGGAAGCCGAATACACGGCCAGCGTGCCAAACCCCAGTAAGGCCACGACGATGAGGAAAAGGACCATATCGGCCCGTTGTGGGGTTACGGCTGCCTGATTCATTTCAGATCCAGTACCAGTTGACGGAACACGTCACCCCGGTGCTCATAATTTTTAAACATATCGAAACTTTTGCAGGCCGGACTCAACAGCACCACATCACCGGGTTTTGACACCCTGACTGCTTCGTTCAGGGATCTTTCCAGATCCATTCCGCCCTGAATAACCGGAACTGTTCCTGTAAAGGACCGCGTCACCTTTTCTGCGGACTCACCGATGGCAATAATCGTCTTCACCCGTTCTTTTACCAGCGGAAGCAGGTCATTGTAATCATTCCCCGGATCCTGGCCCCCGGCAAGGAGGATGATGTTTCCGGGAAAGCTCTCGAGTGCAACTTTCACCGAATCGGTATTGGTGGCTTTTGAATCATTGTAAAAGGACAATCCGTTCCAGGTTCTGATAAACTCGATCCGGTGATGAACACCCTTAAAGGTTCTCAGTCCTTCTGCAATCACCCCGGGAGAAACGCCTTCTCTGGCCGCCGCCAGGGAGGCAGCCATTGCATTGGCCACATTGTGAATTCCGGGAATAAGCAATTCCTGGGTTCCGATCAGATCAATGGCTTTCCCATTGGTCTGCATCATGATGCGGTTTCCTTCAAGCCAGCAGCCGAAGTGAAGGGGTTTCTTTACAGAAAAGGGCCATTTTTGTGCCTGCACTTCATTCAGATAGGGGGCAATCACATCGTTGTCGGCATTGTAGATGAACAATTGACCGGGCCCCTGATTTTCTGTGATTCTGAATTTGGAACGGGCATAATGATTAAAGGTCTGATACCGGTCTGCATGATCGGGCGTGATGTTCAGAATCATGGATGTGGCCGGAGAAAAATCAGCGATGTGATCAAGCTGGAAGCTGGAGACTTCAATCACCCCTTTTTTTACGGATTCCCATTGTTCCCACGTGGACGTGAAGGCAATTCCAATGTTGCCGGCCACCAGGGGACGGTGACCGGCAACAGTTAGCAAGTGGCCTGTCAGGGCTGTGGTTGTTGTCTTCCCATTGGTGCCGGTGATGGCAATAATGGGATGGGGGAAAAATTGATAACCGGCTTCGATTTCACTGATGACCGGAATGTGTCGGTTAAGGGCCTCGTGAACCACCGGTGCGTTGCTTTTTACACCAGGCGATATTACCAGACAATCAGCCTGATACACACGTTCAGAGTGACCGCCTGTTTCCAATCCGATTCCGTTGGCCTCCAGAATGGATCGTGCTTCATCGAGGTCAGAGGGTTTTCCGAAATCAGAAACAAAGACCTGGTTTCCCTTCGTCTTCAGAAATAAGGCTGCACCAAGACCACTTCTTGCTGCACCAATCACCGTGATTTTCTTGTTTTGCAAGGGTTTAAAGGTTGTCATGCTTACCGCAACTTTAACAGCGAAAGAGTTAATAGGGCCAATAAAATGGCTATAATCCAGAATCGGGTCACAATTTTGGTTTCGGGCCACCCGAGCAGTTCAAAGTGATGGTGGATGGGTGCCATCCGGAAGACACGCCGGCCTTCACCATATTTTCGCTTTGTATATTTAAAATACACCCGCTGAATAATCACCGACACCGTTTCCATAAAAAACACACCCGCCAGCAACGGAAGGAACAATTCCTTTTTGATCAGAATGGCAAGAACTCCGATCGCGCCGCCCAGCGCAAGGCTTCCGGTGTCTCCCATAAAGACCTGTGCCGGATTCGAGTTATACCATAAAAAGGCCAGCGAAGCACCAATAATGGCCACAGAGACAATGGTGAGTTCACCAGATCCGGGCAGATAAATGATGTCGAGATAATCGGCAAATTTTACGTTTCCAGAGAAATAGGCCATCAGTGCCAACGGTACCATGACGATGGCTGTCACTCCAATTGCCAGTCCATCCAACCCGTCAGTCAGATTCACCGCATTCGATACCGCCGTTATAATGAAAATCACCACCGGAATGTACAACCAACCGTAATCGAGCGTGGCATCCTTGAAAAATGGAATCGTCGTCAGAGTCAGACTTTGCGAAAACACCGGATCAAAGTACAGAATCAATCCGATGACCAGCCCCAATCCGGTTTGTCCCATGATTTTATAGCGGGCAATCAATCCTTTCGGATATTTCAGGATGCATTTCATGTAATCATCAATGAATCCAACCACTCCCATCCAGACAATCGCAAGTATGATCAGCCAGACATACAGGTTGGTCAGATCGGACCAGAGAATGGTACCCGCCAGAATCGAGGAAAGAACGATCAGACCGCCCATGGTTGGTGTTCCAGCCTTAGAGAAATGGCTTTGCGGTCCGTCTCTGGTGATCTCTTCCCCAATCTGCATTTTTCTGAGCAATGCAATGAATTTGGGTCCCAGCCACAATCCGATCACCAGTGCGGTCAGCGCAGCCAGTCCGGCCCGGAATGTGATAAACCGGAATACATCAAATCCGGGAGGGGAATACACATCGTTGATCCAGCTTGCCAGCCAGTACAGCATTAATTGGCTCCTGCGGTATAGGTTTCGATTAAAAAGTCACTGATTTGTTCTAATTTCATTCCCCGAGATGCTTTCAGATAGACAGCATCACCCGGTTTCAGGGTCGACTCAAGCCAACCCATGACCTGTTCACGGGTTTCAAAGTGATGAACGCCCAGACTGGCGGGGTATTTTTTCAGCATGGCACCGATTCGTGCCGATTGCTTCCCGACGGTAATGACACCATCGAACGCAAGTGTCTTTAAAAAGCTGCCGACTTCATCATGCAGATGATCAGACAAATGGCCCAGTTCATACATGTCGCCAAGAACCACGATTTTCCGACCCGGTGCCATCAATTCCTGAAAGGATTGCAATCCGGCCTTCATGGAATCCGGATTGGCATTGTAACAGTCTATCAGCAATTGCCGGTCACCAACCCGGACCAGTTGCATCCGTTTATCCTGCGCAGCAGCCCCATTCAGAGAGGAGGAAATGTCCTCGGGCCTGATTCCGAATTTGATCCCCACAGCCACAGCAGCCAGTGCATTCATAACCATGTGTCTTCCGGGAATTTGCAGGTTAACCTGCCCGGATTTTCTGGATTTCTGATCAACCCAGCTGAATGACCACGTATTCTCCGGGGTCAGAACCAGATCGCGGGCTCTCACCGAGGCTTCCTTGTTGTTAATGCCAAAAAACAGCGATTGCGCCGTCCGGCCAGCCATCAGTTTCAGAAGAAAGGGGTCATCTGCATTGATGAAGGCAAATCCCTTCCGGTTGGTCAGATGAACGAACAGCTCGCCTTTGGCCCGGGCAATTCCTTCCTGGGTGCCCAGATTCTCGATGTGGGCCGTGCCGATATTGGTAATTAATCCATGTGTGGGATCTGCAATCTCGCACAAACGGGCAATTTCTCCGGCATGATTCATTCCCATCTCAAGAACCAGAATTTCATGTTCTGCATTCAGGCCCAGAATGGTCAGCGGAACACCCAGATGATTATTCAGGTTTTTATAATTGCGATGAACCTTGAACTTTGAGGAAAGAACGGCTGAAACCAGATCCTTGGTCGTTGTCTTTCCATTGCTACCGGTAATGGCGATCACCGGTATCTTGCTTCTTCTGACCACTCTGGCAGCCAGATCCTGTAAATAGTTCAGAACCTGATCGGTCCGGATTCCCAAACAATCAGATCCTAAGAATTGCCGGTCCGATGCCGGGTCACTGTAAACCACAATGGCTGCACCCGACTCAATGGCCTTTGGAATAAACTGGTGGCCATCGGTTTTTTCACCCCGGAATGCAAAGAATACCGATCCTGGGACCACTTCACGGCTATCAATGACTGAAGTGGTCAGTGTCTGCGGGCGGAATTGGTTTTTCCATTCACCCCCGGTCCGGTGGAAGTCGTCTATTTTCAGCAGCCGGCCTTCAGGCATATTCAAGTTCCTCTCTGAACACCAGCCGGTCATCAAACGGGTGGCGGACACCGTTGATTTCCTGATAGGTTTCATGTCCTTTACCAGCAACCAATATGATAGATCCGGGTTTGGCAAGACCGATGGCGGTTTTGATGGCCTGTCTCCGGTCGGTTACCGTTCTGAAATTGCTGGCACGCAGCCCATTTACCATGTCATGAATGATGCTTTCCGGATCCTCCGTCCGGGGATTGTCGCTGGTGATCAGCACCTGATCAGATAACCGGCAGGCGACTTCAGCCATCACGGGTCTTTTGGTCTTGTCCCGGTCCCCGCCGCAACCCACAACGGTAATAACCGTCTGATCGGGGGTGCGGATATCCCGGATCGCCTGCAAAATTTTCTCCAGTGAGTCGGGCGTGTGACTGTAATCGACCACGCCGGTCACCTGCTTTCCGGGAACCGTAACCAATTCGAACCGCCCCGGAACCGGTTTTGCGGTTTCCAGATAGCCAATTGCCTCTTCAACCGGGATGCCTGCACCGATGGCACAACCAATGGCCGCCAGCGCATTATAGGCATTGAAACGCCCGGGCAACGGAAACTGAAGCTGATAAGGAATTCCCCTGTAAGTCACAGTCAGTACCTGACCGGTGATGGAAGCCGATTTAATGCGACCCTTCAGATCCGCTCCGCCGGTGATGCCATAAGTAAGTACCGGAATTTTCAGCAAATGAATCATTTTCTCTGAATACGGATCATCTGCATTCAGAACCGCCAGACCATCCGGAGCCACCATTCTGAATAACCTCGCCTTTGCCAGTGCGTACGCATCCATGGTCTTGTGGAAATCAAGGTGATCATGGGTAAGGTTGGTAAAGGCAGCCACTTTAAACTGCAGACCATGTACCCGCTCAAGGCTCAGAGAATGGCTCGACACTTCCATGCTTACCATGGAACAGCCATCATCAGAAAATTTTCTGAAATAGGTCTGAAGAACCGGGGCTTCCGGCGTGGTGTGACTTAAGTTTTCGTACTTGTCCAGCCAATACGCTCCGGTCGTTCCCAGTACAGAACAGAAAATGCCGCTTTCCTCAATGATGTGACGAACCAGAAAGGACGTGGTGGTTTTTCCGTTGGTTCCGGTGATTCCGATCAGCTGCAATTCGCGGTCAGCATATCCGTGAAACCAACGGGAACAGTCGGCAAAAGTAATGGCGGCATTGGGAACCGTGATCCATTTTGAGACCAGTTCCTGATCGGGACAGCTGGTTTCACTGATGATCAGAACAGCCCCTTTTTTAATGGCATCCAGGGCAAAATCGGCACCATTACCCTTCTGCCCGGGTCTGGCAATAAAAATGGTTCCCGTTCGTACCCGTCTGGAATCAATCTCTATTCCGGTCACTTCCACATCCGGAACCCGGTCCCGGTCTGTCAACGCCAGATCGGATAGTAAGTCGTGCAGCATTTTCATTGTGCACCTCCTGGAGAGGGAGCCGATTTCCCGGTCAGCGTAACCATTTTCCGATCCGATTTCGCTGGTGTGGCCCGCTGAACCGCTCCCGACCCGGCCACCCGTACGTTATATCCATGGGTTTGCAATTTTCCCACCGCTTCTCTGAGCGGAATGCCTGCGACGGCGGGTAGAGAACGCGATTCGGCCGTTCCGGTTTTCAGGTATAAGGTTTCATCCTCATCCACCAGACTGTCGGCCGCCGGTGTTTGCCCAATGATCCATTTTCCATTTCCAATCAGTTCTACATCCCATCCCTGATCGGCAAGCAATACCTGGGCCGAACTCACGCTTTTATATTTCACATCCGGCACCAGCCGTCTCCCCTTCAGGGTATCGGCTCCGGCAGCCAGAAGAACCGGTGTCTGATCCAGCCACTTGCTCGATCCGATGATCCTTTGTGCAATCCGCCCGAAAATGGGAGCACTGACCGCACCTCCGTAATATCCCTTTGATGGGGAATCCAGAATGACGATTCCTGCCAGAATGGGACGCTCGGCCGGGAAAAACCCGACGAATGAAGCCATGTAGGATTTTTCATACTGTCCGGTGGAAGACACTTTCTTGGCGGTTCCTGTTTTTCCTGCAATTGATAGCGGCTTTATATCGGCCAGCTTTGCGGTTCCTTCTGAAACCACTGCACTCAGGGCTGGAACGAGTGTATCGACAGTGGAGGCCGAGATGACCTGCCTGATGGCCGAGGGTCGGTTTTCCAGCACCACGGTTCCATCAGGACCTGTGATTTTCCGGACCACGAATGGCCGCATCAGTCTTCCTCGGTTGGCCACGGCGGCATAGGCGTTCAGCATCTGGACCGGCGTTACCAGGACTTCATAACCAAAGGACATCCAGGGAAGTGAGATCCCCGACCATTCAAGGGGCTGCTTCAATGTTCCGGCAATCTCTCCGGGAAGATCGATTCCTGTTTCCATTCCGAAACCGAAATTCCGGGCTATTTTATAGAATCGTTCTTCTCCGAGCATCAACCCTGTTTTTGCCATTCCCACATTGCTTGAATGGATGATCGCCTCCTTGAAGGTGATGCGTCCAAGTCGTTCATGGTCAATGACTTTCTCTCCTTTGTACAACCACGTTCCGTTCTCTGCATTCAGCCAATCAGAGCTTCGTCTGATTCCATATTCATACGCAGCTGCGGCTGTTACCACCTTAAAGGTTGAACCTGGCTCAAAAACATCGGTAACTGCCCTCAGACGGGCATCTTTCATATCAATTTTCTCTGGCCGGTTCGGATTGATGGGCGGATAGTGTGACATCGCCACGATTTCTCCGGTTTGCGGAACCATAAAAATGGCCACTCCACCAGTTCCTCCGGCCGATTTTACACCCTGTATAAGTTCTTCATCCACAATACTTTGCGTGACTACATCTACAGTCAATTCCACCGATTTCCCATTGACCGGATCCTGCCGGGCATAATCAGGCGATGGCACCCGGCGCCCCCTTCCGTCACGCTGCATCACCACAAAACCATCCCGTCCCCGGATGTGCGAATCATGAAACAATTCCAACCCGCTGATTCCCTTGTTGTCAATGTTGGTAAATCCAAGTAACTGACCGGCGCGCTCATTGTAACGGTAGAGTCTGGTGGGTTCCTTTACCTCAACCACTGAATTGAAATTCTGTAACGCCAACCGGTCACGCTGATCGGGTGACACTCCCCGTTCCAGCCACACAAAATTTGTTTTCTGTCTGATCTTCGCCAGATACCCACTGTAGGATTTTCCGAAGACCTTGCTGAACCGGCGTGCAATCAGGGGTGCCTCTTCCGGACTGGTCATGTATGGATCAACCCCGAAACTATACTGAATCTGATTGGTAACCAGAGGAACACCGGACCGATCGTAGATCACACCGCGGTTGGCCTTTACGACAAACCGTTCCTGGTATTGCTTCTGCCCGATTTCGCGGTAACGGGTTCCTTCAATGACTTGCACCCAGAACAATCGGATGACCAGAATGACAAAGAGGATCATCAGCCCCATGCTGATGAAAAAGAATCGGTTCAGGCCCTGAACAGGTATCATTTCTGATCACCCCGCAGCAGATTAATCTCTTCAGCCGGAACCTGTATGATCATCGGCGGTCTGGCCGGAGTCGCCATCCGGAATTCCTTTTGCGCCATGGCCTGTATCCGCTCCACCGATTCAAGCAGATTGGTTTCAGTCAGTAAATGATCTGTGCGGATTTTCTGGATGGCCAGACTATCGGTCAGCTGTGTATTCCGGTCCAGCAAACTTCTCACCGACAGGATATTGCTGATGTAAATCACCAGGATCAGGGTGACCACCCCAACCAGTCCGACCACCATCATTGGATGGGCTTTCTCGACTTTTGCAATGACTGTTTTCACCAGCGTCCGATACCCGCTAACATTTTTCTGCAGCCCTTAACCGGGCACTTCTCGATCTTGGATTGGTTTTCAATTCTTCATCATCAGGCATCACCGCTTTACGGGTCAACACCTTCAGTTCTGGTTTTTTACCACAGATACAAACCGGTAATCCGGGTGGACAGGTACATGGATTTTCACGGTCCCTGAACCATGTTTTAACCATCCGGTCCTCAAGAGAGTGGTAACTGATCACCACCAGTCTCCCGCCCGGCTTCAGCAGTCCGGTGCCTGCCTGCAGCATCTCTTTTAAGCGGTCCATTTCCTTGTTAATCTCCATCCGGATCGCCTGAAAAACCCTTGCATAGGTTTTCTTCCGCTTATCCGGAAAGATGACTGTATCAATAATGTCGGTCAGGGCCCCGGTAGAAAGAACCGGACCTTTTTCCCGGGCCTTAATAATGGCCGATGCCACTTTGCGCGAATATGGCTCTTCTCCATTCTCGCGTAATACCCGGTCTATTTCTTCAAAAGACCGGGTGTTGATCCAGCTTTCTGCCGTTTCCGGTAAAGAAGGATCCAGTCTTAAATCCAATCTGGTATCTTTTCTGAAAGTGAATCCCTTGGATTCGTCATCCAATTGACGAGAGGAAACGCCAAGGTCCAGAAGAATACCATCCACCTTTCTGATGCCCAGCCGGTACAAACCCTCTTCCATCAGGGCCGTATTTGATTGAATGGCCGTAAACCTGCTTCCGAACGTTTTCAACCGAGCTGAAGCAAAGGCAATGGCGACAGGATCCACATCAAACCCAATGCAGCGACACTCAGGTCCGGCCGACTGTAAAAGGTGAAAACTGTGGCCTCCGCCACCGAGCGTGCCATCCACATAGACTCCGTCCGGATTGGTAACCAGAAGTCCGATGGCCGGTTGTAACAATACCGGCTCATGGTACTCCATCAGAGTCCCATGATTTTCCCGGCGATGGTCTCGTAATCAGCACCGGTCTTTGACAGGTATTCCTGATAGCGGTCCGGATTCCAGAGTTCGATCTTGTCCATCAATCCAAGGATAACCGACTCAGTGGTAATGTGGGCGAAGTCAAGGTGTCGTTGAGGAATGTTCAACCGGTACTGACTATCCAGTTCCAATTCATTGGCCCAGGAAAGAAAGATCCTGATAAAGGCCCGGTTGTCGGGGGATGCGATGTAACTGAATTGGGAAAGCTTTTCAGAAATGTCCTGCCAGGTGGAATGGGGATACAGCAGCAAACATTGATCAAATCCGCGGGTGATCACAAAGACAGTATCACCCGGTAAATTCTTCCGCAATCGTTGCGGCAGACTTACCCGGCCCTTGCTGTCGAGGGAATAGTGGTATTCCCCCATGAACCCATATTGTTTCACAGAATTTGACATTTTTCGCCACTTTGACCCACTAAGCGCTAAAATCCCACTTTTCAATAGTAAAGTCAATACAAATCGGATGGAGGGGCCGGGCGCTTTTCCAAACGCTCTCACTGACTAAAAAGTGACGTGATCAGAGTAGATTAAATGTGGGGTACCGGGAGGGGACTGATAATCTGTTAAATTCTCAGCAAGCCAAAATGATTCATAAGTTATTTAATAATATATACTTATGACTGTTTTTTGCCATTGTATTCAAATCAATTCTCGCGGGAGTTAGACCACCTGAAGGCCGCTCAGGAGGTCATAAGCCTTGCCGAACCACTTTTCGGGGGCAAGGCCCTTCCATTCGGGTACTCTGATTCCAAGCGTGAGTATTCCCTTCTGATCGGTGAAGGTATGTGGGTAGGTTACAACTGTTAATTTATTCAGTAGTTGTTCAAAGTATCCGTTTTTGAAAAACCGATGGTCGGCAGGCGGGAACTGAAGCTGCATCTGATCATGCTGAAGAGCGATTTTAACAGCTCCGATTTTCTGTCCTGCCAACCGGATCCGGGTTTCCCATACCAATACTTTTGCCTCAATGGGAGGCTGGCCAAACCGGTCATTCATTTCTGCTTCAAGTTCTGAAATCTGTTCTGGTTGGGTTGAACGGGAAAGCCGCTTGTAAACATCAAACCGAAGGGCTGGCTCGTCAATATAGGTTTCAGGGAGCTGACCAGATACCCATGACTCAACCACCACTTCTCTGACAATCAATCGCTTGGGTTGACGGGCAAACAAATCGGAAAATTCCTCATCTTTTAATTCTTCAACTGCATCTTCCAGCAACTGGTGATACAGTTCTAATCCCATGGTCTCAGTAAATCCCGATTGTTCCATTCCAAGTATGTTTCCGCTGCCGCGCAGATCCAGGTCTCTCATCGCCACATTGAACCCGCTCCCAAGATCAGAAAACTCCTCGATGGTCAGTAACCGGCGAATGGAGTCCTTTTTGAGTAAAGTCATAGGTGGAATCAACAGATAACAGTATCCCTGCGTGGTGGAACGACCCACCCGACCTTTCAACTGATACAGCTCAGCCAGGCCAAACCGGTCAGCACGATTTATGATGATGGTGTTGGCGTTGGGGATATCCACTCCGCTTTCTACAATATTGGTGGAAAGAAGGACGTCGATTTCCCTGCTCACAAAAGCATGCATGATGTCTTCCAGCTCCCGGCCGGTCATTTTTCCATGGGCCACCTGAATCCGGATGCGTGGAAGCAGCCGTTTTAAAAAGTTTGCCATGGCATAAATGCTTTTCACCCGGTTGTGAATGAAGAAGACCTGCCCGCCTCGGTTCAGTTCCTGCAGAACGATGGTTTTGATTTTATCCTCGGCAAACGGTTCAACCGATACCCTGATCGGTCTTCTGTTCACTGGTGGAGTTGCAATCAGGGAAAGATCCCGGGCCCCCATCATGCTCAGCTGCATGGTCCGGGGAATGGGTGTCGCACTGAGAGATAGTATATCGACGTTCGTTTTGAGACTTTTAATCCGTTCCTTTTCCTTGACCCCGAACCGATGCTCTTCATCGATAATCAGCAGCCCCAGGTCCTTGAAGGCCACTTCGCTTCCAAGCAGGCTGGTCGTCCCGATGATGATATCTATTTTTCCTGCTGCCAGTTGCTCTTTAATTTCCTTCAGTTCCCGTGATGTTCTGAACCTGGACATTACATCCACCCGGACCGGAAAGGCACTCATGCGTTTCCTGAAGGTCTGAACATGTTGTTCGGCCAGAATGGTGGTTGGAACGAGCACAGCCACCTGTTTGGTATCCTGTACGGCTTTAAAGGCTGCACGTACTGCGATTTCTGTTTTTCCGAAACCCACATCCCCGCATATCAGCCTGTCCATTGGACTTTCGTTCTCCATGTCGGCGGCCACTTCCTTCCATGCCTTTTCCTGATCGGGAGTGTCTTCATACATAAAAGACGCTTCCAATTCAGCGGACCAGGCCGTTCGGGGACCAAACGAGTACCCTTTGCTTTGCTTCCGTTTGGCATACAACCCGATCAGTTCGCGGGCATATTCTTTGATTTTGTTTCTGGTTTGCTGGCGTTTTCGCTCCCATTCCGGAGCCCCCAGCTTATTCAGCTCGGTGATCCCGGCTTCTCTTGACCGGTACCGGGCGATTTTATCGACCATTTTCACATTCAGAAACAGCACATCCCTGTTCTGAAACTCGATACGGATCACCTCATTCTCCCGGTCACCGATACGGATCTTCGTCAGGCCAATGAATTTTCCAATCCCATGGTCCTCATGGACCACAAAATCTCCCCGTCTTATCTCTGAGAGATTCTGAATTTTAAACTCATTTCTGATTCTGATCTGATGACGGGCTGAAGGTCGCCGGTACCGGTCGAACACCTGATGTTCGGCCAGCAACAACAGTTTACTGTCGGGCAGTTCAAAGCCCTCATGAAAGGAAGGCTTAACGAGCGTTACGCGTTGTTCCAGACCAAGTCCGGCCAGCAGCGTCCTTATCCGTTCTTCCTGTGAGGGCAAATCATAAGAAACCAGCACCCGGTATCCGCTTTGTACATATTCCGCCACCCTGGCCTGGAACGTTTTTTCTCCAACCGAAAGGCTCGATTGTACCTTCACAGAGGGGTGTTCAACCGGCCAGCGAAACCGGAAAACAGGAAAGAAATCAAAATAGGAAGCGAGTTCCTCCCAGGAGGACACCTGGACTGGTGTTCCCGTGGCATCGATCCCTCCGCTCTTTTTTACCTCTCCCACCAAAGACCGGCAATCGGTTTCATTTACAAAGGCAATCCGATCATCCGATTGGAGGTAATCAAACAAACACACCTGACTTTTCAATCCTCTTGACTGGCTGTATCCCGGATAGATGGTGGTGGTGGATACGGGCTGCAGACTTAATTGTGTCCTGGGATCGAACAAGCGGATGGACTCCACCACATCCCCGAAGAAGTCAATACGGACCGGTGCTTCCTGACCAAAACTGAACACATCCACCAACCCGCCCCTTACCGCATAGTCTCCCGGTCTGGTTACGATGGTTTCCCGTTGATACGAAAGACCCTCCAGTTTCTGCAGAAACGGCTCCCATGAATGAACCATTCCTGCCTTTATTTGGATCTGTTTGGTAAAAAAGTCTTTTGGTGGGGGGACCTTCTGCACCAGGGAACGGGCAGAAAGAAAGATAATCGCCCGTTTGGTTTCCTGTAATAAACGCAGGGTTTCAACCCGCTCACTCAGTAAGCGTATCTCATTTTCTTCAGAATAGACGCGTTCCCAATTGAATTCTTCGTAATGAAACACAACCAGATTGGCATCGATGCTCTCCAAATCATCCCGGAAAGCCTGTATCTGATTGTCGGATGGAACAACAACCAGAAGCCTTCCCTCTCCGGATAGATACAGATGATGAAGGTAAAAGGCTGCTGCAGACGATTCGGGTAATCCGATTTCCTGATTCCCAACTGCAGGACCAATGGCCTTTATCGTTTCACGTGAAACATCGGATAGAAGCGGATTCATGAATGGTATAAAACGAGAGGGTCCTTTTCGATCAGCTCTCTGGCGACAGTCGGAATTACCTTTCTCTGGTGGCAAACCAACGCTGTTTTGAGTTGGAAATCTGATCGTTCCAGGTAGGTTCTGCATTCGTCTGCTGGCAAAGCGGTCAGTTCCATCATGGTCTTTACTGCCCGTGCTTTCAGCTTTTCATTCACTGCTACCAGATCAACCATTCTGTTTTTGTAGGTTTTTCCCAGGCGGATAAAAGTGATGGAAGAAAAGAGATTCAGCACCATTTTAGTCAGCGTGCCTGATTTCAGACGGGTAGAGCCCGTTATCATCTCATTTCCTGCCTGAAGAGGCAACAGATGATCCACATAGCTGTAGGCGCTTAATTCTGTTGTATTGCATACAAGAAGTCCGGTCATCCCGCCCACTTCCTTATGGGCCATGAGGAACTCAAGTACCCACGGTGTTCTGCTGGAAGCGGTTATTCCGATTACCAGGTCCTCTGGTCTGATCGAGGATGATTGATAATCAACCCGGGCCTGTTCCCGATTATCCTCCGCTCCTTCGACCGATGATCTTAGTGCACGGTCTCCTCCGGCGATGACTCCTCTGACCATTGTCGGCGGAACCCCGAATGTAGGTGGACATTCAGACGAATCCAGTACACCCAATCTTCCCGATGTACCGGCTCCTGCATAAATTACTGACCCTCCGTTTCCCAGTATGGAAACGGCCCGATCAATCAGTCTGGATAGTAAAGGAATGACTGGTTCGAGACTCGTCACCATCCGATGGTAGTCTGCAAGCTGATACTGAAGGATGGATTCATTGGATTCCAGACACCAGTCTGGCCACTCTTCAGACGTGGTTTCGGTTGCCAGCCGACCCAGTTGGAGGATCAGTTGATCTTGTGTTTTTTTATCCATATTTCAGCCACGAGTTTGTTCTCTCCGATTTCTTCATGTCCGAACAGATCAATGGAATGAAGTCGGATATCCTCAATCAATTGCTTCGATGCCATGGGTAATTGTTTCAACTCTTCGGTGAAGGTCGTTCCCTTCAGCAGAATAAACTGTTGGGTCTGGGTGGCCATCCACGTCTTGCCCCACTTAAATAAGTCGGTCAGATCTGCAACAGCCCTGGCCACCACCACCTTGGCTGGGTAATGACTTCCTAGCTCTTCAATCCGGCCACGGATTGCTTTGCAATTGGTTAACCCCAGGTACTGAATCATCTCCTGCTGTGCATCTGATTTCTTCTGAATACTGTCGATCAGTGCAACCGATTGTCGGGGCAGGCAAATGGAAAGGGGGATACCGGGAATCCCTCCCCCGCTCCCCCAGTCAGCCAGGGAACCATCATCGGGTATGGTACAATAATACAGGATGGTAAGAGCGTGAGCGATATGGCGCCTGATGATTCCCTCTTCGTCCTTCCGCGAGACCAGATTATGAATCTGATTGATTTCTCTGAGTCCGGCGCCATAGCGAAGAAGTTGATCCACTTGTTCAACTGTCAAGGACAGCTGGTTACGGTCAGCAAAGAGTTCCAGCCACTTTCGTTCTGATTCAGCCCATTGTAAAAACGTTTCACGTGGAACCATTTAATGCCTCAGATAAATCAGCAACACACTTACATCAGAGGCGGTCACTCCCGGTATCCGGCTGGCCTGACCAATGGTTTCTGGTTTCATGCGTTTCAGTTTTTCGCGACCTTCCGTAGACAGAGATTTGATGGAATCATAGTTCATTTTATCGGGAATGGGATAGCCATCCATCTGATGAACCTTTTCAATCTGCTCCAATTCCCGCTTCAGATAGCCCTCGTATTTTATCTCAATTTCAGCATCCGGCAAATAGCTTTCCGAATGGTCGAAATTCGTCATAAGTACTTGTATTTCTTGAACTTGAGAGGATATTTCCGCCAAATCGACTTCCGGACGCTTTAATAAGTCGGAAAGTTTCACTTTTTGTTCAATCGGAGTGGATCCGCACCGCTCCAGATACGTGTTAACCTGTGCCGGTGTGACGGCAATCCGTTGTGAAAGCTGAAATAGTTCCTGAATGAAGGTCCGTTTGGAGACCATTCTTTTGTACTTCCACTCATCCACCAGTCCAAGCTGATATCCCATTTCCATCAGCCGGCGATCTGCATTGTCCTGACGAAGAGCAATGCGGTGTTCGGCCCGGCTGGTAAACATCCGGTAAGGTTCGTCGGTCCCCTTGCTGACCAGATCATCCATGAGCACTCCCATGTAGGCTTCACTTCGTTTCAGAACGAAGGGGTCTGCGTTCCTGCAATAAAGACCCGCGTTGATTCCGGCCACGAGTCCCTGGGCGGCAGCCTCTTCGTATCCGCTGGTACCATTAATCTGACCGGCGAAGAAAAGCCCCCTGATGGTTTTTGTTTCGGTGCTGACCCGAATCTGATACGGCGGAAAATAATCATACTCGATGGCATAACCCGGTCTGATCATTTTCACTTTCTCAAGACCCGGAATGGTGCGCAGTGCCTGGTACTGTACCGGTTCGGGTAAGGAGGTCGAGAAACCATTGATATACATTTCGTTGGTGCCGATTCCTTCCGGCTCCAGAAACAACTGATGTGATTCTTTGTCGGCAAACCGATTGATCTTGTCCTCAATCGACGGACAGTAACGCGGACCGATTCCCTGAATCCGTCCGGTAAACATGGGACTTTCATCAAAGCCGGTTTTTAAAACGGAATGGGTTTCCTCGGTGGTACGCGTCATGTACATGTCGATTTGCGGCTGCGTGATACCCGACGAATAGAATGAAAAGGGAGAGGGCGGTGTGTCCCCGGGCTGAGCTTCGACTTTGCTGTAGTCCACTGACCGGCTGTCAATCCGGGGAGGAGTGCCTGTTTTCAGACGGCCAAAGACAAATCCATGATTCACCAAAGTCTCGGTAATGCCGGTACTCGAAGCTTCCCCACTCCTGCCTCCGTGCAGGTTTTTTAATCCGATATGCATCAATCCGTTCATGAAAGTACCCGTCGTCAGCACAACCGCCCGGGCTCGGATTGTCACTCCAAGTGTGGTTCTGATACCGGTAACCCGCCGGTCCTCAATGATCAGATCATGAACCGAATCCTGCCTGAACGAAAGGCTGGGGAGCGTTTCGAGTAGTTTTCTCATGGTGATTGCGTAGGCCGTCCGATCTGCCTGGGCTCGCGGAGACCAGACCGCTGGTCCTTTGCTGCGGTTCAGCATTCTGAACTGAATTCCTGTCTGATCAATGACCCGGCCCATCACACCACCCAGGGCATCGATTTCTCTGACGAGATGACCCTTGGCGGTTCCTCCGATGGCCGGATTGCAGGACATCTGAGCAATGGTATTCAGATTCATGGTTACCATCAGGGTGTTCAAACCCATTCTGGCTGAAGCCCAGGCTGCCTCACAACCGGCATGGCCTCCGCCAACTACAATGACATCGTAAGTTTCGTCTACTACAAACACCCTGCTTACTTCCCTATACAAAACGACGAAAAGATATGACCAAGAATCTCATCTGTTGTCACCTCGCCGGTGATCTCTCCGATACAGTTGATCGCCCGACGGATATCCGCAGATATAAAGTCCGGACTGACCGACATTTGAATGGCATGCTTTGCTTCGGTCAGATGGCGGCTGGCTGCTTCCATGGCATGAAAGTGACGGGCATTGGTTACCGATTCAGCCGCAGCATCCAGCGGACGATCTCCGGTGGCCGTCCTGATCAGAAGAGAGGTAAGCACTTCCATTCCCTCTCCCGTTCGTGCGCTGATCTGACAATCCCGGTCAAAGAGAATCGCCCCTGGCTGATCACTCTTGCTGGCCACCACTAAAACGGACATCTGCGGATGGTCCTGCTTCAACTGATTTATAAAAGCCCGCTCATTTTCATCCGGACCGACTCCGTTGTCGATCAGATAGATCAGAACAGCCGCCTGCCGGATTGCCTCATGGGTCCGTTCCACGCCAAGACGTTCAACAATGTCAGTGGTTTCTCTTAAGCCAGCTGTGTCCGTTACAATAAACCGAAGACCACCCAGTGAGAGCTGCACATCGAGTGTATCCCGTGTGGTTCCTGGTATGTCCGTCACAATAGCCCGATCCTCGCCGGTCAGTGTGTTCAATAACGTCGATTTGCCGGCATTGGGTTTCCCGGCGATGACCAGCCGGATCCCATCACGGATGATCCGTCCGACCAGATAACTTTCCATCAGATTGGAAAGATAAGCGGTGGTATCATCAATTCTGGAAAGCAGATCCTCCCGCGAAGCAAACTCAACATCCTCCTCTGAAAAATCCAATTCGAGTTCAAGAAGAGAAATGAGATGAATCAGCTGAGCTCTCAGAGAGGCCAGCTTTTTTGAATAGGATCCTGAAAGTTGATACAGCGATGCCTGACGAGACAGTTGGGTGGATGAATGAATCAGATCGGCGATGGCCTCGGCCTGGGCCAGATCAATCCGGCCATTGAGGTAAGCACGTTGGGTGAACTCACCCGGGTCAGCCGGCCGGACTCCTGATCTAAACAATTCCTGGAGAATAGCCTGATACAGGACAGGTCCCCCATGGCAGGAAATTTCAACTGTATCCTCGGTGGTAAAACTTTTGGGGGAACGGAAAACGGCGCAGATCACCTCATCAATGATCTGTTTATCGTGGCCGGCGAATTTTGAATAATGAAGGGTGTTACCTGCAGCTTTTTCAAGACCAGGCTGGGTAAGAAAGCCAGCCACCTTTTCGATGGAACCAGGTCCCGATACTCTGATCACAGCCAGGCCGGCATAACCCGGTGGTGTGGCCAGTGCTGCAATCAGATCATCGGTGGGTCTCATCCTGGTTTTTTATCAGAGGCTCCTGATTCCAGCAAGCTGGATTGACGACGGTTGAAGAACCAGGTTTGTGCGATCGTCAGCAGGTTAAACAGGAAGTAGTACATGTTCAGACCAGAGGATAAGTTATTGAATATCAATAACATCATGATCGGAAATACCCACATCATAATGGCAGCCTGTTCCTTGTTTGTCTGGGGCTGAAGTTTCATTTGCCAGATTTGTGAACAAGCGACCAGCAAAGCAAACAAGGAGATATGAGCACCATAAATCGGAATATGGAATGGCAATGGCACCAGAACATCGGGCAGACTCAGATCCGAAATCCAGAGGAATTCAGCCTGACGAAACTCGATGGCATTTGCGAAGACGATATAGAGCGCAAACAGAATGGGCATTTGCAGAAGCAGTGGCAGACAGCCTCCCAGCGGATTGTACCCGTGTTCACGGTACAATTTCAGCATTTCCTGCTGCATTCGCTCCTTATCGTTGGAGTACTTATCCTGTATTTCCTTCATTTTAGGAGCCACTTCAGCCATTTTTTTAAATCCGGCTGTCTGACTTTCGGTCAGTGGATAAAGGAGAATTTTGATCAGGATAGTAAAGACGATGATGACAAGACCCCAGGAAGGAATCCAGTCATGAAGGAAGATAAATAGCGGTAAAATGAAATATTCAGAAATCGGCTTTACCAGATAAGGTAAACCCAGAGACATGATGTTGTGAAGTTCAAGATCCAGTCCCTTCAGGTAATAGTAATCAAGCGGCGTCAGGAAAATGGTCGAGGTTTTACTGAAGTAGGATTCACGCTGATAGGAGAAAAAGTGAACCATGGTATACTTTTCCTCGGGGTGACCGTTCTTGTCATTATAAGTTCGGCCGGTCAGCCGCACGGAGCCAGCCTTCTGATCGGTATTCAGAATGGCCACAGCGAAGTATTTGGTTCTGATAGAAGACCAGTTAAACGCTTTGGGATAGATGAGTTCTTCATCTTCATCGGTGGCGGTGGCATTCAGATAGTCATTGTCTTCGTCTGATCTGAACATGGCCTCTGCCGAAGAAGCTTCCACAGTTTTATCAGGTTCGGTCAGGCGAAGTCCATCTTTCCATTGCAGTTGGATCTGTTGTGCCGCAAGCCCATTCTGCCATCCGCTCAGGTAGAGCTGATGTCCGATTCTGAAGCCGGAACCATAGAAACGATACACCATTCCGATGATTTCCCCGGCACGAGTCTTAGATTCAAAGCGAATGGTAACCGAATCACCTGGAGAATTCAGCTGAAACAGGCTGTCACTTCCCGATACCTGAAAAGTCAGGGATTGAGTTTGCAGCAAAGCGCCATCAGCCAGTTGCAGCTGATAATTCAGTCCGTGACCTGCTCCGCCCGGAAGCAATTCAGCGGGAGACCCGTTTTCGAGATAGTGGTTGACTTTAAAGCTGGTCAGACGTGCGCCATCCCGGGACAATTTGGCAGTGTACTCTTTGGTGATCACTGTCAGCGTCTCCGGGCCAGTCACAGGTACAAACCGGCTGGTATCGGTGGTTACCTGGTTGGTTTGGGGTTGCTCGGGTTGGATCTGAACCGGTTTCTGTTCAGCCACAACCGTGGAATCGGTAACCTGAGCCGGAGTCCGGCTGACATAGTCCCTTTGCTGTTCATAGGACCAGTAAAACCAACCGATGAAGATGACGGTAATTAAAACCAGACCAATAACTTGTTGACGATCCATAAATCTCCAAGATCAGGGAAGGGGGTCAAAACCTCCGGGATGGAAAGGATGGCATTTCAGGATTCGCCTGAAGCCCAGCAGACTTCCTTTCCAGGCACCGTATTTCTCAATTGCAAGACTCGTGTAAACTGAACAGGTGGGAACAAACCGACAGGAAGCAGGAAGCCATGGCGATATAATTGCCTGGTATCCTTTAATGACGAGCAGAAAAACCTTTTTCACCAAGTGCCACCAGACGGCCCACAACCGATTCTACCGATGATTGAATTTCTTTCCATCCGGGACTGGTACCTGTCACACTCCGGTAGGAAAGTACAATTGACAGGGTATTGTCCACAGGAACGGGAATCCGCTGCAGCTCAGAAAACCGGAGCCGGATGGACTCGCGCATCCATCTGCGGATCTGGTTTCTCCGGACCGCATTGCCAACCCGGCGAGAGATGGTAAATGCCACCTGAACGGGTTCCTGTGGCTGATACCGGTTGGGTTCTAACAGGAACCGGACCAGGACTGATGAGGACCGGAAGACGGATCCATTTTCATAAATGGCCGTTAACCGGTCTTTTCCTCTGATTACCCGTGAGCGGTAGAGTCCCTTTGACTCCCTGGCTTCAGGCACTCAGATAAATCAGAACGAATCGCTGACGGTCAGACGCTTTCTTCCTTTTGCACGCCGGCGCTTCAACACCAACCGACCATTTTTTGAGGCCATCCGTGACCGGAATCCATGCTTGTTTTTACGCTTCCGGTTACTTGGCTGAAAAGTCCGTTTCATAACTAAAGGTCCCCACCATTAAATTTTAAAGAACCGCAAATTTAGATTTTTATCTATCCTGATGCAAGTCTGAGTGCATTCATCCAAACAGATTGTTCAGGCGGCGGTCTATCATCTGAAGTACAACTCCAAAATCTTCGGCCCGGTTCACAAAGTCGAGATCATCTGTTTCAATGATCAGCTTGGGCCCCATGGAGTACCGGGCAATCCAGTCTTCATACAATGAATTCAATCGGTTGAGGTAGTCGATAGAGATCGCCGATTCGTAGTCCCTACCCCGTTTCTGTATCTGCCTGACCAGGGTTGGAACCGAGGCCCTCAGATAAACCAGCAGATCGGGAATCTCGAGAAAGGAGGTCATTTCTCTGTATATTGCCAGATAATTCTGATAATCCCGCTCATCCATCTTGCCGATTTCATACAGGTTTCTGGCAAAGATTTCTGCGTCCTCATAGATGGTCCGATCCATGATGATGGACTCTTTTGACCCTGCCAGCTGATTCTGCTGACGAAAACGGGAGGATAGAAAGTAAATCTGAAGATGGAACGACCATCTCGACATGTCATTGTAGAAATCTTCGAGATAGGGATTGTCATCCACCGATTCGAAAAAAGGACGGAAACCGTACTGTTTTGCCAGCAACGTGGTAATCGATGATTTGCCCGACCCGATGCTTCCTGCAATGCCAATAAAAAAGCGCCTGTTGCCTGCCACTCAGAGACTCATTTCAATTTTCCGGCGGATGTCATCCAGCGTCCGGCGGTATTTATCGTTTGTTTCTGCCTGATTCTGCACCGACTCACAGGCATGAATGACGGTGGTATGATCACGCCGTCCGAAATGCAGACCAATGGTTTTCAGGCTGGATTGGGTAAATTCTTTTGCCAGATACATGGCAATCTGGCGGGCCCGAACAATTTCCTGTTTTCGGGTTGAATCTCTGAGCAGGTCATCAGGAATCCCGAAGTACTCACTGACAATCCGCTGAATCGCCTCAATTGACAAATTGATTTTTGAGGGTTTGATAATATCACGCAGGGTATCCCGGGCCATGGCCAGTGTGATGGTCGCATGGGTGAGACTTGATTGGGCAATTAACTTTACCAGACATCCTTCCAGTTGTCTGACATTGTTGGTGACATTAAGGGCGATGTATTCAATAATTTCCGGTTCGAGGGTAAAATCCTGTTCACGGCTTTTATGATGAAGAATCGCGATACGGGTCTCGAGGTCAGGCGGTTGAATGTCGGCTGCCAGTCCCCATTGAAACCGGCTGAGTAACCGTTCTTCAAAAAACTTCATGTCCTTTGGCGGCCGGTCACTGGTCAGAACGATCTGCCGTCCGCTTTGATGAAGGGTATTAAAGATGTGGAAGAATTCTTCCTGGGTTTTTTCCTTACCCGAAAAAAACTGAACATCATCCATCAGAAGCAGATCAACCCCCCTGTAGAAGGTTGTAAACTCACTCACCCGGTTGTTCTGAATGGCATTCACAAAATCTATTGTGAACCGTTCAGAGGACAGGTAAACCACCTTCTTATTAGGTTTATGGTGTTTAACCCGGTTACCGATGGCTTGCAGCAAGTGGGTCTTGCCCAGTCCAACCCCTCCATATATAAAGAGTGGATTGAAACTGTTGCCACCTGGGTTATCTGAAACGGCAAAGGCGGCCGCCCTTGCCAGTTGATTGCTGTCTCCCTTGATGAAAGAATCAAAAGTGTGGCGTGGATTGAGATTGGAATCGATCGAGTCACCCACAGCAGGGGCCTCCGGACGGACCGGCTTATCGGCAGAAGACGGCCGTTTGCCTGTTGGTTCCTGCTGAACGGATGTGCGAACCGGATCGGGAAGTGGATCGGGTCCGGAATCTTCCTGTGCAATCTGATACTTTAATACTGCCGAGGCTCCCAGTGTGTGGGTAATGCTTTTCCGGATGGTATTCAGAAAGTTCGATTCCAGCCATTCATAATGAAACTTACTGGGAACCTGTATGATCAGTTCGTTACCCACCAGGTTGACAGCTGTGATTGGTTCAAACCAGGTTTTGAACGCCTGTGCAGAAACATCACTGCGGATGCCTTTCAGACACTTGTTCCAGATTTCCCGCGCATCGGGTGAATAAACCATACTGATCATGTTGGCAGAGTAAAGGAAAGAAATCAACGAGCGAATACCGGATATGAATCCGGGGAGCAAAATTAGAGCAGAGCGACCGAATTTCAACATTTTATCCCCATTGAAGAGAAGGGTCGGATAAAGTTTTCCCCATTGTCAAAAATTTCTGTAAGTAACTGTTTTTAAATAATTTATATGCAGAATATTATCTTTTTCAATCCTCTTTTTTACCCGAGATTCTCAAGGATCGGTCGTTTTTCCACCAGTTTTCCACATTCCGGGAAGGAGCCATTCTGCTGGGCCATCAGACTTCAGGTAGACCACTGTGATTGGTTGGGAAAAAAGCCACACTCATCTATCCTTTTATTAACTTTTTTAACATAACAGGTTCATTGGACTTACTTTTTTTCGTAATTTCACGTTGCTGAGTTATGCATGCTGGTCCTTTGATTTCCTGATATTTATTGCGAAATCAGTATTTTTTTAAGGGTTTCTGATTATTTCCTTAATTTTTTAAGCAGCATTCTTGATCAACGATAACTTTATTAATATTTTTGCAGGAAGAAACTATGGTAGAAAAGTTGGACAGTATCGATCTGAAGATTCTTCAGATTCTGATGGAAAACGGACGCCGGCGCCGTAACGAGATTGCAGCGGAAGTGGGCCTGTCCCTGCCGGCCGTCAGTGAACGGATGAAGAAGATGACAGACAAGGGTATCATTAAAGGGTACTCGGTCATTCTGGATGCCAAACGACTTGGTTTCGACATCACAGCATTTATTGCAGTAAATGTGGATGGCAGCAAGTACTATGACAGTTTCACTGAAAAGGTAAAGGAAACTGAGCATATCACTGAATGTCATTCGGTTACCGGTGAAGGAAGCCATCTGCTCAAGATCAAAGTGAGAAATACCTCAGAAATTGAGTGGCTGCTGAGCAAAATTCAATCATGGGACGGCGTACATGGCACAAAAACCAGTATCGTCCTTTCCACGATGAAGGAAAGTACAGTGATCCCTCTCCCGGAATGATTGTTTAATCAAAACAAAAGGAGAACTCCATGAGTAAGAACGAAGCCATTGCAAAAGTAATGGCCACCATTAAAGACCATAACGTGAAGTTTATTGACTTCAAGTTCATGGACTTTATCGGCAGTCTTCAACACATCACCTATCCCGTCAGCATGTTCTCGGAAGAGACCTTCACTGAAGGAAAACCTTTCGACGGATCTTCCATCCGCGGATGGAAATCCATTCATGAGTCTGACATGCTCATGATCCCGGATCCGGAATCGGCCTTTATCGATCCGTTCTACGCCGAAACCACCCTGTCACTTTACTGCGATATTTACGATCCGCTCACCCGCGAGCGCTACGATCGCTGTACCCGCGGTATTGCCGAAAAAGCAGAAGCCTACATTCGTTCTACCGGAATCGCTGATACCATCTTCTTTGGACCCGAAGCAGAATTTTTCGTCTTTGATGACGTTCGTTACGATGTATCCGGTAACTACAGCTATTACAATGTAGATTCTTTTGAGGCAGCCTGGAACACCGGACGCGATGAAGGACCCAACCTGGGTTACAAAAACCGGGTGAAGGAAGGGTATGTTCCTGTTGCTCCGAAGGATAAACTGGCTGATTTGCGGATGGCCATGTCCAATGTTCTCGAAAGTGTTGGTCTGACTGTTGAAGTTCTTCATCACGAAGTGGCCTCTGCGGGTCAATGTGAAATCGGTATCCGGTTCAATACATTGACCAAGTGTGCAGATAACCTCAGCACATTCAAGTATGTGATCAAAAACGTGGCTTACCAGAATGGCAAGTCCGTTACCTTCATGCCCAAACCCATTCAGGGTGACAACGGATCTGGAATGCACTGTCACCAGTCCTTGTGGAAAGATGGCAAAAACCTCTTCTTCGGAAATGGTTACGGAAATCTTTCTGAAACCGCCCTCTATTATATCGGCGGAATTCTGAAACATGCTCCTGCCCTTCTGGCCCTGACCAATCCGACCCTGAACTCATATCACCGTCTGGTTCCCGGCTATGAAGCACCAGTAAACCTGGCCTATTCACAACGGAACCGTTCTGCCTCCATCCGGATTCCTGTCACAGGAGCTTCCGCCAAGGCAAAACGGATCGAGTTCCGTTGTCCGGATCCGAGCTGTAATCCCTACCTGGCCTTTGCTGCCATGGCCATGGCCGGTATTGATGGCGTGATCAATAAGATTCACCCGGGTGATCCGCTCGATAAGGATATCTATGATATGAAGCCGGAAGAACTGGCCAATGTTCCTTCCACACCTGCTTCTCTGTATGAGGCGCTTAAAAACCTCGAAGCCAGCCATGACTGGCTAACCCGCGGCGGAGTATTCCCCGAGGATGTGGTTAAGCACTGGATCTCTTACAAGATGGAAAAGGAAGTAAAACCTGCTTCCCTGTATCCGCATCCGATCGAATTCGCTTACTACTACGATGTGTAAGCCTTCCCGGACTATCTGATCAACAAAAAAGCCCGGCTAAACCGGGCTTTTTTATTTTAACGAATCTGGTAAAGACTGCTTAAGCGGAGGGGGTTTGATCATCTATCAATTCTTCATGATCAACGACTTCAACCGCAGCAATGGTGTCGCCTTCGTTCAGACGAATAAGCCGCACACCCTGGGTATTCCGTCCCATATCTCGTAATTCTGAACAGGCCTGCCTGATGATGGTCCCCTGAGTGGTGATAATCATCAGATCCTTGGTATCATCCACTTCGCGGATGGCGACCATTTTTCCATTCTTATCGGTGGTCTTGACGGTCAGGATTCCCTTTCCTCCCCGGGTCTGGACACGGTATTCATCGAGTGGGGACCGTTTTCCCAGTCCTTTTTCGGTCACAACCAGCAGTGAAATATCGGGACTGCCGGTGGTTACCATACCGACCACCTCATCTCCGTCCTCGAGTGTCATTCCTTTCACACCGGTGGCATTTCTGCCCATGTCACGCACATCTGATTCTTCAAAACGGATCGACTTTCCAAAGCGTGATCCCAGAATCACCTGATCGGTACCTGAGGTCAGCCTGGCTTCGATCAGTTCATCATCCTCGCGGATGTTAACTGCAATGATCCCGCCCTTTCTGACATTGCTGTAAGCTTCGAGCTCGGTTTTCTTCACAATTCCCTTGCGGGTACACTTCATGATAAAGCCACCCTGATCGAATCCGCGAACGGCAATAAATGCAGCAACCTTCTCTCCGGGTAACATATTGAGCAGGTTTGCAATGGAACGGCCGCGGCTTTGGCGGCTGCCCTCTGGAATCACCCAGGTTTTTAACCAGTAACACCGGCCAAGGTTGGTGAAAAACATCAGCCACTGATGATTGGTTGTCGCCATCATGTGGGCCATGTAATCATCATCGCCGATAGCAGCGGCGGTGATTCCGCGACCTCCGCGTCCCTGAGCCCGGTACTCTCCGATAGCAACCCGCTTGATAAAGCCCTGATTGGAAAGGGTCACCACCACCTGATCATCAGCGATCAGATCTTCCATATCTATTTCATCATCAGCCTGAACAATCTCACTTCGGCGTTCATCGGCATACTTTTCACGAACTTCATTAAGCTCTTCGCGGATAATTTGAAGTCTCAGGAGTTCAGAATCGAGAATTGAACGTAATTTTTCGATCAGTTTAAGGAGTTCCTGATATTCATCCTCAATTTTCTGGCGTTCAAGACCGGTAAGTCTTTGTAATCTCATTTCCAGAATGGCTTTTGCCTGAATTTCACTCAGACCAAAGTTGGTCATCAGACCAGATTGTGCAGTTTCGGTATCGGGTGAGGAGCGGATCAGGCTGATCACTTCATCCAGATGATCCAGCGCAATTTTCAGACCTTCCAGAATATGGGCACGTGCCTCGGCCTGCTTCAGTTCAAAACGGGTGCGACGAATCACCACATCCATCCGGTGATCGAGGTAGTGACGAAGCACCTCTTTCAGACTGAGCACCCTTGGAATGCCTCCAACCAGTGCCAGCATGATGATACCAAACGTATTCTGCAACTGGGTGTATTTATACAATTGATTCAGGACGACCGTTCCCATGGCATCTTTCTTAAGATCGATAACCACGCGCATCCCTTCACGGTCCGATTCATCCCGGATATCGGAAATACCTTCTACTTTCTTATCCTTGACCAGTTCGGCAATCTTTTCAATGATGGAGGCCTTATTGGTCATGAATGGAATTTCATGAATAATGATGGATTCGCGACCATTGGGTTTGGTTTCAAAGGAAGCTTTAGCCCGGATCACACACCGGCCACGTCCGCTCCGGTACGCCTCACGCACACCGGCCATCCCATAAATGATTCCACCCGTAGGAAAATCGGGTGCCTTTACCAGATCCATCAGATCGAGCAGTTCTATTTCTGGATTGTCGATCATGGCAAGAAGGGCATTCACCACTTCTCCCAGATTATGAGGAGGAATATTGGTGGCCATTCCGACCGCAATTCCAGAAGATCCGTTCACCAACAGATTTGGAACGGCACTGGGCAGTACTTTGGGTTCTTCCAGCGAATCATCGAAGTTGGATTGAAAATCAACCGTCTCCTTATCCAGATCCCGCAGCATTTCCTCTGCCATGCGTTTCATTCTTACTTCAGTATACCGCATGGCCGCCGGGGCATCACCATCGATCGAACCAAAGTTACCCTGACCATCGACCAGGGGATAGCGCATGGAGAATTCCTGGGCCATCCGTACCAGAGAGTCATAAACTGCACTGTCACCATGCGGGTGATACTTACCGAGCACTTCTCCGACCAGACGGGCCGACTTCTTAAAGGCCCTGCCCGCACCCATGCTCAGTTCATTCATTCCGAACAGAACCCGGCGGTGAACAGGTTTCAATCCGTCCCTCACATCGGGAAGCGCTCTTGAAACAATTACCGACATGGAATAGTCGAGGTAGGAAAGTTTCATTTCCTCGACAATCTGGTTTGGTCGTATACGGTCGTTAGATGCCATAATCAATAGTCAATCAGTTCTGATAAGATGGGTGGGTCAGATATCCAGGTTTCTTACGTAACGGGCATTTTTTTCAATAAAGGCCCGTCTGGGTTCAACCTGATCGCCCATGAGAACGGTAAAAATATGGTCGGCTTCTGCGGCGTTTTCCATGGTCACAAGCTGCAGAGTCCGGGTTTCGGGGTTCATGGTGGTTTCCCACAATTGTTCGGGATTCATTTCACCAAGTCCTTTAAACCGTGAAATGGTCAGGGAGCTATCCCGGCCTGATTCACCGGTATACTCAGCAACCACCTGGTCCCGTTCTTCCTCGGTCCAGGCATAGGCTTCCCGTTTTCCTTTTTTCACCTTATACAGCGGAGGTTCAGCAATGTAAATATGGCCGCGGATGATGAGATCGCGGAAGTAGCGGAACAGGAACGTCAGTAGCAGGGTACGGATGTGAGCACCATCGACATCGGCATCGGTCATAATAATCAGTTTGTGATATCTGAGTTTGCTGATATCGAATTCATCAGCCCCGATGCTTGTACCCATGGCTGTAACGATATTCCGGATCTCTTCATTTTCAAGAATTTTATCCAATCTGGATTTTTCAACATTCAGAATTTTACCCTTCAGGGGAAGGATGGCCTGAAAACGACGGTCCCGTCCCATTTTGGCAGATCCGCCAGCCGAATCACCCTCAACGATAAATAATTCGGTTTCTTCCGGATTGCTGTTCGAACAGTCTGCGAGTTTACCAGGCAGGGTAGAGCTGTCCAGTGCCGTTTTACGGCGGGTCAGTTCACGGGCTTTTCGGGCTGCTTCCCGGGCCTGGGCTGCGAGGATCACCTTGTCCAGAATCATTCTTCCAACCGAAGGATTCATCTCGAGAAACTCGGATAACCGGTCGTTGACCATGGTCTCCACAATGGATTGGACTTCTGAGTTTCCCAGTTTGGTCTTGGTCTGGCCTTCGAACTGAGGCTCAGGAACCTTGACCGATACAATACCTGTAAGACCTTCGCGGAAATCATCACCGGTCAGTGAGATTTTGGCGTTTTTCATCAGCTCATTTTTCATGGCATACGCATTCAGCGTACGGGTCAGGGCTTTCCGGAACCCGGTAATATGGGTTCCCCCCTCATGAGTGTTGATGTTGTTAACGTAGGAATAGACATTTTCGTTAAATGAGTCGTTATACTGGAAAGCAATGCTAACCTGTACATTGTCCTTCTCACCATTGATGGTAACCGGTTCTTTCATCCTCGTCTGACGGTTTTCATCGAGGTATTTGACAAATTCAACCAGTCCACCGTTGTAGAGAAACACTTCGGAAACCACCTCGGCTTCACGCTCATCGGTAAAGACGATTTCCACACCGGGATTCAGGAAGGCAAGTTCACGCAGACGTTCGGTCAGGATTTCGGAGTGATAGATCCGCTCACGAAATATTTCCTCATCGGGGACAAAGTGAACAATGGTTCCGCGTTTATCTGTGGAGCCCAGGTTTTTCAGACTTCCCTGCGTCACTCCGCGCATGAATTCCATCTGGTAAATCTGACCATCCCGATGAACAGTGGCCACAAGTTTTTCAGAAAGGGCATTCACACAGGATACACCCACGCCATGAAGTCCGCCTGAAACCTTGTATGAATCCTTGTCGAATTTTCCACCGGCATGAAGAACGGTCATGACCACTTCAATGGCCGGTTTACCCTCTTCCTTGTGAATTTCGACCGGAATGCCACGGCCGTTGTCTTCAACGGTGATGGAATTTCCGGGATGGATCGTCACCAGAATCCGGTTACAGTATCCGGCCAGCGCTTCATCGATGGAATTATCCACCACTTCATAGACCAGATGGTGCAGCCCGCGGACCCCCACATCACCAATGTACATGGCCGGCCGTTTACGGACTGCTTCGAGTCCCTTAAGGACGGTTATATTATCGGCACCATATTCGATCTGTGGGGCCAGGGTAGCTTCGGATTGGGACATAGGCGGTGTTGCGATTTTCTTCTGTTAAATAACCTGCAAATTTACCGAAAAATGATATCTTTTACAATGTTTTCGCCGAAGTATGTGTTGATCTGTCCGATCAGTTCATTCTTTCTGAAAAGCAGTTCCTGCCGCCAGACGGCATGCTGAACGCGGAGGGTAAGTACGTGCTTTTCAATCCGCTCCGGTTTGGCCACTGCCGCAATGGACCGGCCAACAACCGATTCCCATTGAACAATCACATCGTACTTCTTCATGTGCTGGCCGGCGCGGGTTCCCGAGCGGAACAAATTCAGCCAGTCGCTTATATGAAACAGTTTTCCGATGTGTGATCTCATTGTCTGGTAACTGTACCCTCTGAAACGGTGAAAATGGAAAAAGGTGAATCAACCGGAAGCAGTTCACGGTTGGTCATGGTCACAAAAACCTGTCCGAACCGCGGGAGAAACCGACTGAACACAGAAAGCCGTGACGAATCCAGTTCAGAAAACATATCATCGAGCAACAGGAGGGGAGTTTCTGACTTCTTCTCCTTCAGATAAAAAAAGGAAGCCATTTTAAGCATGAGAAGCAGATGCTTGTGCTGGCCCTGGGAAGCAAAATACCGGACATCCTGTCCATTGAAGGTTATTCCCATGTCATCACGGTGCGGACCAGCCAGCGTAACCTGCCGCGCAGCCTCTTCACCCTTCAGATCGCGGAAAACCGATCGGTACTGATCGATGAGAGAAGCGGGATCCGGTTCTCTGATTCCTTCACAGAGGTAATTCAGTTCTGGCTTTTCGAATCCGGAAAGGTCTTCTTCAAACAAGGATGCAAGACGATCGTTCAGTTCTCTGACCAGATCGAGCCTTCTGGAAACAATGGAAACTGCGTAGGTGATCAGTTCATCAGTCCAGGAATCTAGCAGGTCGGACCAGGAAGGGGTATTTCTTGAACCCGACACGAGCAGATCATTCCGCTGTCTGAGTGCACGCCTGTACTTACGTGAATGATCGATATAGGCGGGTGAAACCTGATAGAGAATTCCGTCGATGAATTTCCGGCGATCGGCCGGACTTCCCATGGTGATAAACCGGTCTTCCAGAGTCAGAAGTACGGTTGGTATCAACCCGATAAGGTCTGAGGATCCCTGAAGCCGTTCCTTGTGAAGAAAGCAGGTTTTTCCTTCCAGCCTGTCCATGCGGACCTGGATGTGATAGGACCGCCCGGCTTCATCGTTTGTTTCCTGTGAGACGAGATATCCGTCCGCTCCGTGCATGATGCAGTGCAGATCGGAACTTACCTGAAAGGATTTTGTCAATGCCGACAGGTAAATGGCATCAAGAAGGTTGGTTTTTCCCTGACCGTTGTTTCCAACGATCAGGTTTACAGGAGAATCGAATTCAAGTGATGTTTGGCGGTGATTCCGGAAAGTACGGACCTCCAGTCGCCTGATAAACATTCAGGGTCAGTTATTGATCCGTACCGGCATGACCAGCATGAGCAGGTGTTCATTTTCAAGTTGTTCTGCCGGTAAGATAACGGAAGCACGGGTGGGACCCGAAAATTCAAAACGAACTTCATCGGTTTCGATATGATCGAGAATATCCTGGATGTAGTTGGCATTAAATCCGATTTCGAGTGATTCACCGGTGAACAGAGAAGGAACCGATTCAACAGCCGAACGGCCCTGATCGTAATCTTCGCCTGTGATTTTCAGAGGCTGATCCGACATGGCAAACCGGATCTGGTGGGTACTTGAGTTTGAAAACAACGAGACCCGCTTAACAGCCGATTTAAGTTCCACATTCGAAATCACAAGAGTACGGTTGTTTTCTGATGGGATGACCGCCTCGTAATTCGGGTAGTTCTCCTTGATCAGACGGGAAACCAAAATACCACTTTCCAGTTCAAAGGAGACAAATTTGTCATCCACACGTACCGGAATGGTCGGACCTTCAATGTTCTTCAGCAGAATATTGAGGGCTTTTGAAGGAACAATGATGGTTCTTGGTTCATCAATGGCGAGACCTTTAAAGGAAAAGGCCACCAGCCGGTGACCATCGGTGGCCACGGTTTTGAACTCGTCGGCATGAAACTGGAACAAAACGCCCATCATGGCCGGCCGCAGTTCATCTGAAGAAACAGCAAAAAGAGTGTGGTTGATCATCCGTGCCAGCTGCTTGCTGTCAATGGACATGCTGGTTCCGCCTGAAATAGAGGCAATGGCCGGAAAATCGAGACCATTTTCACCAGAAAGTTTATACGTTCCGCGGTCGGTGCTGAAAGTGATCTGATTCTGATCATTGACGTCAAAAGCAAGGGAGGTATCGGGCAAGGCCTTCAGTGTGTCAATCAGTCGTTTTGCGGGAATGGCTACCAATCCATCCTTTTCACCGGTGACTGCAATTTCAGTCAGCATGGAAACTTCCAGGTCAGTAGCTGACAGGCTTAGCCGGTTTCCGGATAGTTTGAACAGGATATTTTCGAGAATGGGAAGCGGGGTTTTTGCAGGAACAACGCTGTTGACTTTGTTGAGAGCTTTGAGAAGCAGTCCGGAATTGACCTTGAATTTCATCGGTGAGGTTGTCCTTCCAATATACAGATAAAGATTGAAAATCTGTTTGATGTTATCGCTTGGGGCTGTTAACAAGTGGATAACTCCAGCCGGTGGCGGTCCCGATGGTTGTTTAACCCATATTGTCCGGTTTTTTATCCACACCGGCCGGGCGGGTTATTCAGATGATCAGGTCAGTACGGAGGAACCCACTTTGGATTCCGGCGGATTTCCACATCGTGTTCACGCTTTTTCCGTAGGTTATCCACAGCGTTTTCAACCTGTAAATTTACCACGAATGAACCCGAAAAGGAAATCGGGTTGTTTCAAATTCGTGGCCGGGCAATTCCAAATCGTTTCACAGGGGGTTATTTTTGCCGGACTTAACACAATGCTGATCAGTTTATTAAGCCAGTGGACCTGGGTCAACCATTCAACAACAGTATCTGAGGGACTTCCGGAACCGGGTTCTGCCCTGCTGTCGCTCTTTGCATTTAACTCGGTTCTGAAAGCAGGAGACCGGGTGGTTCCGGTGATCCCGGCCGATCAGGAAACCCGTCGGGCCATCAGTCAGGTGAAAGACTATCTTCCCTTTACGGGGTTTGATTTCATGGACAGTCACCCGGAGGTTCCCACCCGGTTTATTCACCGGAAATGGGAGTCGGGGGATTGGTTGGATGAGCCGGTAACAGTGGCTGATCCGGCCATAGAGCTTTCCATTCCGGCGGAGACTGATCTGATTTATCTGTCAGTGGAAACCCCACAGGACTTGTCGGTCAGCGATTTGAAACAGATCAGGGCCTACTATCCGTCGGCCTTCATTTATGCCGATCTGCAAATGCTGCCGGGCTCGTTTTTCAAACGGTCCCGTCTGGGAGAGGACCGTGTGAAGGAGGATCTGCAAACATTGTTTGATTCGGTGGATGCCATTCAGGTGAATCAGCGTGAACTTCAGCAATTGTTCTTTTCGGCCGGAACCACAGAAAAAGGACTGATCCGGATGGCCCTTCTTGAAGGGAAAGCCCGTTTTATGGTGGTAACCCGCGGAAGCCGGGGTGTGGTAATCTGGGAACGGATTCTGGGTCAGATTCAAAGCCTGATTCTGAGACCTCCCGCCGTTCATCCCGATCAGCAGTCTGCAGGCTGCGGACATGTGTTCGGTCCGGTCTTTTCGGCCGGACTGGTCCGGACTCAGCAGGTGAAATCATCGGCGATCAAGGCGCTGAATCTGGCTGCGCTGGCAGCTGCAAAAGAGAATTTTTCAAGAAAAGCGGAACATATCCGACTGAACGGAGCCTTACTTTGACCACTGCAAAATGCATTCTGATAACCGGGGCCAATGGATTGCTGGGACAAAAAGTCACTGCGCTGTTTGCTTCCAATCCGGACTATGATGTGATGGCCACTCACAAGTCGGAATCCCTTCACCTGAAAACCGTCAGCTGCGGATTTTCCTTTCTGGATATCACCGACCGGAAATCGGTCCACGAGGTGGTCCGGAATTTTGAGCCGGACGTAATCATCAATTGTGCGGCCATGACTCATGTGGACAAATGTGAAACCGACCGCGAATCCTGCTGGAAAATCAATGTGGATGGGGTCCGGTATCTGGCTGAAATGAGCAAAAGTCTGGGGATCAGACTGGTTCATGTCTCGACGGATTACGTCTTTGATGGCCGGCAGGGTCCCTATACGGAGGAACAGCGAGTCAATCCGTTATCTTATTATGGAAAATCGAAACTGGCGAGCGAAAACGAAGTTCTGTCAGCCGGTATCGCTCACATCATTTTCAGAACAATGGTGGTTTACGGCTACGGAATCGGAACCAAGAGCAATTTTGCCTTGTGGCTGGTAAATGAACTCAAATCGGGCCGTCCGGTCAGAATTGTCACCGACCAGATTGGAAATTCCACGCTGGTTGATGACCTGGCAGAGGCCATTTACCGTGGGGTGGAACGCTCGGTGAATGGAATTTATAACGCGGCTGGCCGTGACATTGGCAGTCGTTTTGATTTTGCCCTTGAATTGGCCGATGTGTTCGGCTATGACCGCTCCCTGATCAGTCCGGTGGTGACCAGTGATCTGAATCAGCCCGCTCCCCGGCCCTTGAATTCGGGTCTGATTGTTCTGAAGGCCGAATCGGAGCTGGGAATGAAATTTTCAACCACGAGAGAAGGCCTCATCCGCCTGAAACAACAACTTCAAATAGCAGGATTGGTATAACCATGCTCGATCTTAAACTGATCCGGGAAAATCCGGACCGATATAAAGCCAAAATCGCCAGTAAGCTGGCCGACCCCACTGTTGTGGATCAGGTGCTTTCCGCCGATACACGCAGGAAAGACATTCTTCAGATGGTTGAGCAGTTAAAAGCCGACCGGAATAAGGCAACTGCCGAGATTGCCGCCCGGAAGAAACAGGGACAGCCGGCTGATGAACTGATTGCGGAAATGAAGGTGGTTTCCGACCGGATCAAGGACCTGGATGCGGAATTGGCCACCGTTGAGACCCGGATTGAAGAACTTCTTATTTACACGCCCAATGCACCCCATGACTCGGTACCACCGGGCCGGTCGGCCGCTGATAATGTGGAGGTCAGGCGTTGGGATACCGGTCGTTTTGACGGTTCATTCAAACCGCTGGACCATCTGGAACTGGGGAAGAAACTGGGTATTCTGGATTTTGAACGGGGTGCAAAAATTTCAGGTTCCGGTTTTCCGGTCTACATAGGAAAAGGTGCTGCGCTTGAAAGAGCCCTGATTAACTTTTTCCTCGACACCCACACCGGCCAGAACGGTTACACCGAGGTGTTTCCTCCATTTGTGGTGAATGAAGCCTCGATGAGAGGAACCGGGCAACTTCCAAAATTCGCTGAAGACATGTATACCATTGGTCTGGACGGATTGTATCTGATTCCAACGGCTGAAGTTCCGATCACCAACCTGCTGCGGGATGAAACCCTGAAGGGTGCCTCCCTGCCGGTGAAGTATTGCGGGTACTCGGCCTGCTTCCGTCGCGAGGCCGGCAGTTATGGAAAAGACACGAAGGGATTTCTTCGGGTTCATCAGTTCAATAAGGTTGAATTGGTCAAGTTTGCAGATCCGGCCACCAGTTATGACGAACTGGAATCGATGGTCGGGAATGTGGAAGGGATTCTGAAATCGCTGGGTGTTCCCTACCGGATTTTATTGCTTTGCAGCGGAGATCTGAGTTTCAATGCAGCCAAGTGTTACGATGTTGAAGTCTGGTCGCCGGCCGAAAACAAATACCTCGAAGCCTCTTCCTGCTCCAACTTTGAAGATTTTCAGGCCAGACGGGCCAACATTCGATTTAAGCGGGATGCCAATGCCAAACCTGAGTATGTGCATACGCTGAATGGATCGGGTCTGGCGACTTCCCGGCTGATGGTGAGTTTGCTGGAGAACAATCAGCAAGCCGACGGATCGGTTCTCATTCCGCCGGCCCTGAGACCCTATACACGGTTCGACAGCATTCAGCCGATAGGGTGATATCATGATACCCTACAGCCAGAAGCTGAATCAATCGATTCTGAATTCGAACAGTCTGCTCTGTCTGGGGCTGGATCCTGATCTGGAGAAAATTCCCCATCATCTTCTCGAGACGGAGGATCCTGTCTTTGAATTCTGCAAGGCTGTTATCGAGGAATCGGCCTCTTCTGTCTGTGCCTATAAACTGAATATCGCTTTTTTTGCGGCTCTGGGTGAACGGGGATGGAGCACCATGCGGCGGGTTCTGTCGGTCATTCCCTCCGGTGTGGTTACCATCGCCGACGCCAAGGTTGGTGATATTGGCAATTCGTCAGAGAAATGGGCCTCGACCTATCTGGATGAATTCGCATTCGATTCCATTACCGTCAGTCCTTACATGGGAACCGATTCGGTGGAACCATTTATCAGGCGGCCGGGTAAGGGCGCTTTCCTGCTTGCTCTGACCAGCAATCCGGGTTCGGCCGATTTCCAGGTACAACGATTGGATGATGGCCGGTCGCTTTATGAATCGGTGATCGATCAGGCCTCTGCATGGAATAAACACGGAAACCTTGGAATCGTCACAGGTGCCACGAGGTCCGATCAACTGAAATCCATCAGAAATCGTGTTCCGGATATGGTATTTCTGATTCCGGGAATTGGTGCACAGGGTGGTGACCTGAAGGAAACACTGGCCAACAGTCTTGATAAATACCGGCGCGGGGTGCTGATAAACGTTGGCCGGGATATTCTGTATGCCTCCCGGGATGAGAATTTCCGTGCATCGGTTGCCAAACGAACCGGCGATTACGTCGCTGCTATTAACAAGGTCCGGTTTACTATCACCGTTTGATTGAGTACCTTCGGGAAACCTTGATCCCGGGGTACTAACATGACAGCGCCACTTTTTCCTGAACGGTATTTATACCGCTTCTGGGTTTCTGGTTATTTATTCGGAAAACCGCTACACACTTCGACCGGTCAACCGGTCATCATTCTGGATCCAGGCCAGCCGGCTACCTCTTCCGGGCCCGACTTTACGGGAGCGACCCTCTTAATCAGTGATCAGCGTCTGACGGGTGATGTCGAAATGCACGTCCGTTCAGAAGACTGGTTTCATCACAATCACCACAACGATCCGGCCTTTTCTGGCACCATTATGCATCTGGTATATGAAAACCGGCCCGGGTACGATTCTGTTCCTGCCTTACCAGGAATCAGAGTCCCGCAGGTGGTCCTGACCCCCAAATATACCCTCAGGGATATTCTGACTGTGCTGACGGCTGCTGATCGACTGAATTTTACCAGGAACTTCCCCTGCCAGCCCCAGCTGATCGGAACCGAGCCCGTCTTGAGCGCCTGGATACAGGAATTGGGGCATCGGTCTTTTCTGACCAAGCTGGCCCGTTACGAGTCGAGAAAACGCGAGTTGCTGGCTGATTACCGGTACACAGCCGGCAAGCGGGAGATCTGGGATCAGTTGTTATATGAAGGATTGTTCCGGGCACTGGGATATCCTCACAATCAGCTGGCCATGGAAGAACTGGCCAAAAACACGCCGTTTTGCGATTGGCCCTCAGGTTCTGAAGATCCTCCCGCACAACTACTTTCAGATTGGTTATGGATGGCGGATCTGGCTCCTTCCGTCAGTGAATTGCCACGGTCACCCCGCCCTCTGTTGAAAAAAACGAGCAGTACTACCTGGCGGACCCGATCGGTCCGGGCAGCCAATCAGCCGGCCGGCCGGTTACAGGCGGCAGCGGGTCTGGTGACCAGATATCTGCAGACCGGATTTCTGAAACCGTTGCTTCTGACGCTGGATGCCGCCCTGATGATGACCTCGGATAAACGACGGTTGTTTAATCAGTTGGATGAGTTGCTGGTACCCGAAGATCGGTTCGGGGGGACCATCGGGAAGGAAAGACGGGAGTCGGTGCTGTTTAACACCTGGTTTCCGGTATTGTATCTGTGGGCACGGGATCACCAGAGACCCGACATTCAGAGAAGTATTCTTGATTTGTGTGACAGTCATTCGCACCGGCAGCACATTGCCCGGGATTCAGGTCTCCGGTCGGTTTTTGATCCGGCGGGAACCAGTTTCTCAACACATTGGGGATTGCTCCGGCTGGATGATGAATACTGCCGCCCCAAGCGCTGTCTGGAATGCAGAGTGGGGCAGCAGATCATTTCATCGGCAGGTTATTCGTCCTGACCCGGTGTATCAGCCGGAAGCTTGTTGCCGATTTTTAGAATCCGGATGAAACAGTAGATGGTAAATCCGATGGTCAGGCTCCACACAACCAGCATGAAAATAAGACCGGCTGTGGTAAGATCGCTTGTGTTCTGAAACAGGGTGATCATTTTAACTCCCGATGAGTGCCCGATTTCCAGGAGCGGTAAACCAGGAAAGAAAAGGCAACGAAAATAACAACGATGAAAAGACGGGCACCGATGGCCGCTGCAATTTTATCCGGATTGTCCTCGTTGGCGAAGATGAGAATACCCCAGGCGCTGTTGAAAAACCAGACAGCCAGCAGGGCGATCAGGAAAAGCGGAGTGACCCATTTAATAATGAAGTAAAAAATGCGCGGAATGGTGATGGCGGCACCCAGGTTCATCTCGGCCCAGGTTTTATCCATACCAAAGACCCAGGCAAGCAGTATGCATTCGATGGTTCCGAAAAGAACCAGCAGGAAGGTTCCTGCCCAGAAATCGAGTTCATCCAGGTAGCCATACTGAGAGAACAGAAGCACAGGAATCACACAACCGACGGTCAGCACAAGAAGGGCGGTGACCGATTTGCGATGGGACCATTTCAGTTCTTCCTGAAGGAAGGTAACAATGGGCTGCCCCATGGCAACCGATGAAGTGATTCCGGCAAAAAACAGAAGGAAGAACCAGATGAAACCGAAAAAGGGCCCGAATTCGATGTGATTGAAAATCACCGACATGGAAACGAATCCAAGGTTAAACGATCCTCCCTGTGCAATGGTGATGGTCTCGGAAAGTCCGAAAAACAAAACGGCAACCGGGATGGCAATGCAGACACCGAGAACAATTTCTGCAAACTCATTGGTCATTCCGGTGGCAAGACCATTCAGGGCGATGTCTTCCTTGCTGCGCAGATAGGAAGCATAGGTATGAATCGTTCCCATTCCGACAGAGAGGGTGAAAAAGATCTGACCGGCTGCGGCCAGCCAGACGTTCACATCGCCCAGCCGTGAATAATCGGGATTCCAGATGTACCCCAATCCCTGCCAGACGGTTCCGTTGCTGCCGGGAATCTGATCGAGGGTGAAAATGCGGATAACCAGAATGATGGCGAAAATGAACAAGGTGGGAAGCGCCCATTTGGCAAACCATTCAATTCCGCCCGAGAGGCCCTTGTATAAAATCCAAAAGTTGGCGACAAGAGTAATACCAAGAAAAATAGCCGCCATACCGATACCCCAGAAAAAGGGATCATGCTGCTGGCCGGTATAGCCAAGAAGAAAATCCTTCATAAGAGACAACTCGGAAGAGGATCCGCCATTGACTACCATGTAGTCACCAAACAGGCCGGTCAGAGAGAAAACCGAATAGGCAAATGTCCAGGATTCAATAAAAACATAGTAGGTGAGAACAATAAAAGGGATGATCAGACCGAGAACCCCCAGGTATTTGGCGGCCGGATGGTTCCATAACCGGGCAAACATACCGGGCGTGGTCCCATGGCCATACCGACCTCCGTACCGACCAATGGTCCATTCCATCCACATAAGCGGAATACCGATCAGCAGGAAGGCAATGATATAGGGAATCATGAAGGAACCGCCACCATTTTCGGCAGCCTGAACTGGGAAACGAAGGAAATTTCCGAGTCCGATGGCATTTCCCGCTACGGCGAAAATCAGACCAAAGCGGGTTCCCCAGGATTCCCGGGCAGATAAATTGGGCATGAGAGCTCCGGATTCATTAAAAAATTAATGGATAACTGGAATAAAATTAAATAAGGAAACAGCGTAAGCAAAACCGGGGTAGGAATTACCGGCGTTCCAACTCGGTCCGGATGCGGGAAAGTACATCCTGATTCAGTCCGGAAATCCGTTTTTCGAGGGCTAAGAGGTCACCACCCATGAAGTTGAGAAGGATGACCCACTCACTGGTTTCGGTATCCATTTTTACATTGACTATCCGTTGAAACAGCTCTTCGGTAAACTTCTTATAGCTTTCCTGAGCTTTCTGAAGCCTGGAAAGCTGGGTCAGCAAATCCAGAGGAAGGTTTGATACCACTCCGCTGAGGTAACCCGATTGATAAATGGAGTGATCGAGGCCAGCAAAACCGGTACCCTTCCATCCGGGAATTTTGCTGGTTCCGCCATATTCGATGAACCTTGAAGGAATCTTTTTTTCTGCCAGCAGATGAAACAGACTATCGGACAGTTTGCTGAACCGGGAATGGTACACCATTGATGAATCGATCCGTTTCTGGTTGTCGGAGAGTTCTTCGGATAATCTTACCAGAAAATCGGTGGTACGGGCCTCTTCTTTGCGGTTTTCATTCCAGTCAGCCGCAATGGTGCCCAGGAACACACTCAGAAAAATCAATCCGGCCTGAAACAAATGGTCGGGGCGGATGAAGGAGAGACGGGTTTTAAGGTTTTTCAATGGGGACATGAACGGTTACTTTCCTGCGCGTGCCTGTTCCAAAAATTCCTTAAACTCCTGCGGATTTCTTGTCATGCCTTCAAAACGGCCCAGAATGGTCTGATCGGGGGTCATGACGGCATAAAGAGGAAGGGCAACCGTTCCGAAAGTCGTTTCCTGATAAGTCTGATTGGCCTCGTAGGTGGCCCCTTCCCCATCGGTGTAAAGTTTAATCAGAACAAAGTTTTTAAATTCCTCTGCTATTTCGGGACGGGTAAAAATGTTCTGCTCCATCCAGCGGCAGTTGGTGCAGGTGTAACCGGTAAAATCAATGAAGACCGGCTTTCCCTGCCGGCGGGCCTCGGCCAGTCCGCTCTCCAGATTTTCATACCAGACTTCCTGTGAAGGATTTCCCGATCGTGAGTTAATCCATCCAGCCTGCTGACCGTAGTCACGGGGAGGCAGGAAGGCATCGAGTTCACCGAGCGGTTTCCCGAAAATGCCAGCCGAAAAATCCACGAAAAAATAAAAGAAAAACAGAGCAATCAGCACCCGGACCGGGTGAAGACCATCGCCGGTGAGTGATTCATGGGCCATTCGGAAAACACCGAGTACATACAAGCCCGAAATCAGCATGATGGCCGCCCAGACAGCCAGAAACCGGTCGCGGGTGAGCCACTCGGCCTGCCAGACCAGATCGGCATTGGAGAAAAACTTCACGGCGGCGGCCAGTTCAAGAAACCCCATCAGTACCTTGACAGACAGCATCCAGTTGCCAGACCGGGGCAGTTTGGCAATCCAGCTTGGGAAAATGGCCAGTAAAAAGAACGGAATGCTGAAAACCAGACTGAATGCCATCATCCCGACTGCCGGGAAAAACCAATCACCCTGAGCAGCCGATACCAGAATGGTTCCGACGAAGGGCATGGTACAGGTAAAGCTGGTAACGGTGAAGGTAAGCGCCATCAGAATCAGGCCAGTGAATCCGCCACCCGAAGAAGAAGACGTCAGCCGGGTTTGCCAGGAGGACGGAAGTCCGATTTCGAACAGACCAAACAGGTTCAATGCAAAGAAGACAAATAACAGGGCCACGCCCAGATTGATCCACGGATTGGTTGCAAACTGATTCAGACCGGAGGCTCCGAACAGAATGGCCAGCATCATGCCCAGAAGGGTAAACGTGAGAACGATTCCGACCATGAAAAAGAACGCATCCCGGACCGGATGGACCCCTCCGCCTTCCTGGCGTTTGGTGAAATAGGATACGGTGATGGGAATCATCGGGAATACGCAGGGAGTCAGGAGTGTGAGGGCCCCTACCGACATGGCGAGCAGCAGAAAGGCCCAGAGAGACAGTCCCTGAACCTGGGTGCCAGCCAGAACCGGTGTTCTGGTGGTCGTATCTGGAGTAATTGCTTCTGTTTTGGGCTCTGCCGCGATGACCACCGGAATCGTTGGTTCGGCCAGTTTTGCCGGAGCGGCCGCCGGAAGCGATTTCGGGGATTTTGCTCCGGTGGCGGTTATCTGAACGGGAATCTGTACGCGGACCGGGGGCAGACAAAGGCTTTCGTTACAAACCATAAACCTGGCCTTAAGCAGATAACCGGCTTTGACTGAGTCGACCTGTGCGGTAACCGTAAAGCGCGCCGTTTGGGCAAACCATCCTGTTTCCATGTTAAAATTCGGGTCAAACGCCCGGATGGCTTCCGATTCGGTTACCCGCGTTACCCGGCCCGCCGACACCAGTTCAAAAGAAGTCGGTACGGGTCCGCCTTCTGCAATCTGAGTCGAATAGAGGTGCCAGGGTTCGGTGATGGTGGCTTGCAGAGAGACCGTCAGCTCCTGCCCGGAAAGCGTGGCAGAGGTAACCGAAAACCGGACCACATCACTGGCCTTTTGGGCGGTCAGTGACACGGGGAGCAGCGCCAGAAAACCAAGGAAAATCAGAAAGGAAAAACGGTGGGTCATACTTATCGCCGGATTACCGGATATAATTGGTTTTAAAAATGATCATTGGTTGGTTGCAAGATACACACCAAAAATGGGTTCTTCGGTCAGAGGAGCCTATTTTTACAGGTTTTGAAATACAGGGACAAGATGAAAAAGAAACTTTTTGTGATCAACGGGCCCAACCTGAACCTGCTGGGTGAACGGGAGCCCGGAATTTATGGTTCCCAGACGCTGAAACAGATCAATGATGAAATCAGACAGGCGTTTCCCGAGATTGACTTTATTTTTGTTCAGAGTAACCATGAGGGTGATCTGGTCGATGCCATTCATCAGGCATTCCAGAAGGAAGCCGATGGGCTGGTAATCAATGCCGGCGCCTATACCCATACCTCCATTGCCATCCGCGATGCCATCAGTGCCGTGAAAATCCCTGCCATCGAGGTACACCTGAGCAATGTGTTTGCACGTGAATCTTTCCGTCATACTTCCCTGCTCAGTCCGGTATGCATGGGAGCCATTTCCGGATTCGGTGCACGCAGTTACCATCTGGCTGTCCGGGTATTTGCAGACGAAAGGCCGCAATGAGCGGAGCCGTCCGCCGGCTTGCAAAGGAATCGGCTGTCTACGGAATCAGTACCATTGGTGCCCGGTTTCTTAATTTTCTGCTGACGCCATTTTACACCCAGCTGTTCCTTCCTGCCGATTTTGGGGTGGTGAGCACCTGGTTTTCGCTGATTGCCTTCTTGAATATTCTCTTTCAGTTCGGACTGCCCCAGGGATATCTGCGCTTTGCCGCGGACCGGAGTGGCAGCGAACGATCCTCCCTGTTTGTTTCTCTTCAGTTGGTTCTGCTGATGGTCTCGGTTTCCTTCAGTCTGGTGCTGCTGGCGGGTCACGGGGCACTGCTGACGCTGCTGGAATTTCCGTCAGAGTCCTTCAAACTGCTTCCCTGGGTTCTCATCATCCTTACCCTGGATGCACTGGCCATGATTCCCTTTAACCAATTGCGTCTGGAAAACCGGAGTCTGGCCTTCTCTCTGGTCAAGCTGATGAATGTGCTTATAAACCTGACCGGAAATGTGATTTTCCTTGTCGGATTTAAAACGGGCATTGAAGGTGTGTTTTATGCCAATGCTCTGGCCTCGTTATTTACGCTTGCGGTGACCCTTTGGCTGACGAGGGATCATCTGGCCGGCCGTCTGAATCTGGGATGGAAAGAATTGTGGCCGGTGCTGGTTTTTTCGGTCCCGCTCATTCCAACCGGCTTCGGTACCATGTTTAACGAAGTGGCAGACCGATTGTTTATTCAGAATCTGAGTCAGGAAACCATCCGGAATTGGTCTGGTCCCGTTTCATTGACGAATCAGGATCTGGTCGGATACTATTCGGCTGGTCATAAACTGGGATTGTTCATGTTTCTGATTGTCCAGATGTTCAGCATGGCCTGGACGCCATTCTTCCTGCAGGAAAGCAAAAAGCCCACCTTTGGTGAGTCCTTGTCGGGATTGTTCAGGGTATTGCTCATCGGGTTGCTTGTTTCCGGATTTCTTCTGGCGTTTTTTATGGATGATGTGCTGGTGGTTTCCATTGCCGGCTACCATCTGATTCCCCCGGCCTACTGGTCGGGTCTGGTTGTGGTTCCCTGGGTGGTTCTGGCCTATGTTTTTAATGGGATTTACGTGTTTTTTTCCTATGGATTGTTTCTTGAAAAACGATCGGGGGCCATCCTGATCATCATGGTATCCGGGGTAATCATCACCCTTGCCGGGAACCTGTTTCTGTTGCCGGTGGCCGGAATAGCCGGGTCGGCTGCCACGGTGTTTCTCTGCTATCTGGTTATGGCACTGATGATGGCATGGATGTCACTGAAAACCCGACCATTCAGCATTGGAACCGGCTTTCTGTTCCGCACGGCTCTGGTCATGGTTCCTGCCTGGTTTATGGTGTTTTTCCACTATCATGGCACGCCGCTTACCCTTTGGCTGAAAGTCCTGATTTCATTGGTAGTCATCGGATTAATCTTTATTTTCAAATTATGGACCCTCAATCTGTTACGGTTATTCAGGCGACCAGCCTGACGGCCAATGATCCGCAACCCGTCCGGCTTCCCTATGAATATGATCCGGAGAAACCCTTAACGGTCGGTGGACAGGCCATTATTGAAGGCGTGATGATGCGTGCGCCCGGTGCCGTGGCTGCAGCAGTGCGGACACCCGACGGGGATATTCTGGTCCGGAGGGAACCGTTTGTCAGTCTGGCCGAGCGGACCCGATGGGGGCGTATTCCGGTGATCAGAGGGGCGGCGGGTCTGTTTGAAATGTTGGTTCTGGGCATGAAGTTCCTCAACTGGTCGGCCGATGTGGCCGAGGGAAAGGCCACGAAAGCCGATACTGGGCCGGCAAAGACCGACTGGGGAGCCGTGGCAACCATTGCATTTTCTCTGGTACTGGCGGTCGCCCTGTTTTTTGCGGGGCCGTTGCTTCTGACCTCGTGGTTGTTTTCGCTTGACCAGCAGGCCGTGACATTTAATCTCGTGAGCGGCGGATTCCGTGTGACGTTGCTTCTGCTGTATATGTGGGGCATTTCGCTGATTCCCGATGTGTTCAGGTTGTTTCAGTATCATGGGGCGGAACACAAATCCATTTTTGCCTTTGAAGAGCAGCGATCGGTGTCATTGGGAATGGCAAAGGGGTTTCCCACCCTGCACCCTCGTTGCGGAACCTCCTTTTTGCTGGTGGTGATGCTGACCAGTATTCTGGCCTTTGCAGTGATCGACACGCTGCTCATCTGGTGGCTTGGGTCGCTGAGTTTGCCTGTGCGCCTGGCCAGTCATCTGCCCTTTATTCCGGTCATTGCAGGTATCGCCTACGAAATCATCAAATTCACCGCCCGGAATACCGGCACCGTTTGGGGACGGTTTCTGACTTTACCGGGTTTGTGGCTGCAGTACATCACTACCAAGGAACCCGATGATTCACAACTGGAAGTGGCGCTGGTTGCGCTTCGGTCGGCCCTGGGAATGGAACCCTACGATCTGAAGACCGACACAGAAAACGCCTATACCCGCCGGTACCGGATGAAAGCGGCGGCCTGATGCTGACTGAGTCGATGCAACGCCGGCTGACCGATCTGGAGCTCCGGCGCGTGAAAGTAACCGGCATGCTCACCGATCCGGCAGTGATCGGTGACCAGAATCGCTACCGGAGTCTCAGCCGCGAGCTCCGTGAACTTGATCCGGTGGTCGGGGCATGGACCCGGTACCAGAAAGCCATGCAGGCTGTTCAGGATCTTCAGACCATGATCCGTACCGAAACAGACCGTGAAATGCGTCAGTTGGCTCAGGATGAACTCACCGGCGCAAACGAAACGGCCAGCCGGCTCGAAGAAGAACTTAAAACCGCTTTGATTCCAAGGGATAAAGAGGATTCCCATCCTGCCATCGTGGAAATCCGGGCAGGAACCGGTGGCGATGAGGCGGGACTTTTTGCTGCGGATCTGTTCAGAATGTACACCCGCTATGCCGATCGTCGTGGTTGGAAAATCGATGTGGTTGATATTGGTTACACCGGATTGAATGGTTTAAAGGAAGTGGTTTTCGGTCTCGATGGAGACGGCGTTTACGGTACCATGAAATTTGAATCGGGCGTTCACCGCGTTCAGCGTGTGCCGAAAACCGAGGCCAGCGGGCGGATTCATACCTCTGCGGCCACCGTGGCGGTTCTTCCCGAAGTCGATGAAGTCGATATTGATATAAACCCGGCCGATGTGCGGACCGATGTGTTTCGTGCGAGCGGATCGGGAGGACAGAATGTAAATAAAGTTGAAACCGCCATCCGCCTTACCCATATTCCGACCGGACTGGTGGTTTCGTGCCAGGACGAAAATTCACAGATTAAGAACAAGGAAAAAGCCTGGAAAGTGCTGAGAGCAAGATTGTATGAGCAGGCTCTGGCCGAACAACAGGCACGGATTGCCGCCGAGCGGAAAAGTCTGGTATCCACCGGAGACCGCAGTGCAAAAATCCGCACCTATAATTTTCCTCAGGGACGGGTTACTGATCACCGGATTGGTCTGACCCTTTACTCACTGCAGGATTTTATGGATGGACACATTGATGAAATGCTCAACGCGCTGAAACTTCAGGAAAGAACTGAAAAACTGCAGGCGGAACTTCAGGGATAATCCACATGACCGCTACCCAAACCGACACCCCACTGGCAGCCAGCCTGCCCGGCCGGACTGAATTTCTGGATCTGCTCAGCCAGACCGGACTGGCCGATACCGGCATTCAATCGGCTGCCTTTGTGATTATTGACATCAAGGGACTTGGAAACCTGAACCTGAAATACGGCTCTTCAACCGGCGACCAGGCCATTGAGAAGGTTGCCCTGTGGCTGATAAACCGGAAACCAAAGGGAACAAAACTGTTCCGGCTGGCTGGTGATGAGTTTATTCTGTATGATCATACCGGTCCCGACCAGGTCGGTGAATTGGTGCAGACCATCACCGCCACCCCGGTGGAAGTGGGTACCGGGTCCGATGGTAAACCGGTGACAGTGAAACTGAATGCCGCATCGGCCATTTCCCGCTCGGCGGGCGAACCCCTCGAAACCGTCTACTTCAGAGCCCGTCAGCTGTTCAGCAAATCGAAAAAACTGCGGACTCCGATTGTCGATACGGGCGGGGCCCTTCCCGAGACGTATTTTTTCCCGATGAAGAGCAAAATCATCCGCCGGCAGGCCGATCTGGATTTGCTGAACCGTCAGTTCAGGGAATCTCTGGTATCGAAGGGAAGCATTCTTTTCATTGAGGGACAGGCCGGAATTGGAAAGACCAAGCTGATCAGTCAGTTTCTGTCTGATGTCCGCGAAAACTTTGATCCAACCCTGTTGCTCGGAATGGCGCACCATGCCCGGATTCCGCCACCGCATCACCTGATCAGACGCGCCCTTTCCCGTTTTCTTCATCAGAACCAGGACCGGTTTTATGATCTTCTGAACCGGTTAAGCGGGGTTGACATCAGGGAAATCTATCAGATCATGCCCGAACTGGATGCCGAACGGCTTACCCGGATGGACTTCAGCACGCCCGGGCAGCATTATGACTTTGCTCTGTTTGACAGCCTGATCCGATTCCTCGATCTGGTTGCAGAAACGGGACCCCTCGTTATCTGGTTTGAGGATTTTCACGATGCCGATGCCGGAAGTTGGAATTTTCTTCGCTATCTGTCGGGAAGCATTGCTTCCAAATCCATTTTTATTCTGATCACGGCCCGTGAAATTGATTTCGAGAATCCGCGCTACCCTCAGTCCATGAGGGAATTGTTTTACGAACTCCGGAATCAGCCTTCCATCCGGTTTCACCGTCTTCAGCCGTTTACGCTTGAAGAAACGGCGGCCTTCTGTCATGAATTCCGGTTTTTCCGGCGCTTGCCACCAAAAGGGGTGGAGTTCATTTACCAGATTTCGAAGGGAAATCCGCTTTATATAGTGGAGTTGGCCAAGTATCTGGTAGCCAGTCCCAGACTGATCAGAAAAATTGAAAAAGGACAAACTCAGGAGGGGTTCGATATCCCCACCACCATTCAGGATATCGTATTGGGAGAACTCTCGAGTCTGACCAGAGAGGAAATGGAATTCACCCGTTTTCTTTCCGTGCTTGGGTTTGAAATTCACCATGACCAGATCGGCTGGATGTCCGGGCGGAATGAGTATCACGTCCAGTCGCTGGTTGATGCGCTGAAATTTAAAAATGTGATTGCAGATTCTGCCACTGCCTCACATACCGGTGTTTATCACTTCTCACACCCGATGGTCCGGTCGGTGGTGTATAATGCAATGAGCATGAAAAAGCGCCGGGGATATCACCGGCAGGTAGCCGACATGCTCGAGAAACGAACGGGAAGCGAGAAGGATATCTCCCATCTGGCCGATCATTACTATCTGGCTGCCGAGTGGGACAAGTCGTACCGGTATGCATTGGATTGCGCCGTTCAGGCCAAACAGGTTTACGATTACGAAACCGCCTTTCTCTTTTTCTCACGTGCGCGGGAAATTGCTAAAATTCAGCGGAATGATGCCAATTTCGCCGACATGGTACAGAAGGAAGGAGAGATTCTTCAGTATCTGGGCCGCAACGATGAAGCGTTCAAGCGGCTGACCAAATCGGCAAAACTGATGGAAGCCCGGGGAAATCAGTATGGTGCCGCTTATAACCTGCTGCTGATGGCGCAGATTCACAGCTACCGCGCAGCCTATGGCGATGCCCTGAATTTACTCACCCGTGCCAAAAAACTGATTTCCGGAAACGTATCGCTTTACGGCATGCTTCTGGGTGAAGAATGCTGGATCTATCGCATTCTGGGCGATTATGAGCGAAGCATCCGGGCAGGAGAAGAAGCCCTCGACATTCTTCTGAAATCATCACCCAAGCGTGAAACCGGAATGGTCTACAGCAATCTGGGTGAAATCTTCTACCGAACCGGTGACCTGAATAAGGGAGATGATCTTTTCAGAAAACGACTGGATATTTCCAGATCCATCGGTGACCGGGAATCGGAAGCATTGGCTCTGTACAACCTGGCTAAAATGAGGCTGGAATCCGGTCGTGGCTCCGAGGCAGGCGGCTATCTGGCAGAGGCATGGAAAATTGCATCCGAAATCGGAAGTCCGCTGGTCAGTGCCCGGGTTCTGGTTCAGAAGGCACAGTTTGCTCTCGAGAGTGGTGATACCGCACATGCTCACCATCTGGTCGATGAGGCATTTGGTCTGGTGGACCGGTCACAGTTCAATTATCTGCGTCCCCAGTTGTACATTCTGAGGGCCCAGGCTTACCTGATTGCGCGTGATGTGTCACCGGCCGATAAGCAAGCCCGGTCGGCACTCAGTCTGGCCTCGAAAAGTCAGATTCCCGAAATGGAAGGCATTGCCTGGCGGGTGCTGGCTGACTGTCAGCTGGCCATGAAACACGATCATGATGCAGTGAAAAGTTACGAAAAGGCCATTGCCATTTTATCTACATTGAATCACTGGCAGGCAGATCTGGCCCGCCGGCGACGCGATGCCATCGGGTGAGGTATTTACACCGGGCCTTGTCCATTTAAAAGAAAAAATCCATGAAGACCCCTTCTCCTCTTTCCATCGGAGAGCGTCCGCTGACCCTGGACGACCTCGAGGCTTTTACCCGGCATCAGCTGCAGGTCGACCTGTCACAGAAAGCCCGGAAACGGATTGCCCGATCCCGCGAAACTGTTGAACAGATCGAGGGTCTGAACGAGCCCTTCTATGGGATCAATACTGGCTTTGGCAAGTTGTGTCAGGTTCAGATTCCGGTTGATCAGCTGGAAAAATTACAGGAAAACCTGATTGTTTCCCACGCGGTCGGGGTCGGAGACCCGGTTCCGGTTCAGGTGGTCCGGCTGATGATGCTGATCAAGATCAATTCTCTTGCACTTGGTTATTCGGGAATCCGCCTCGAGACCCTCGAGCGGCTGATGCTTTTTCTTAATCGGGGCTGGATTCCGGTCATACCCTCTCAGGGCTCGGTGGGAGCCAGCGGCGATCTGTCTCCGCTTGCTCATCTGGTTCTTCCGCTGATGGGAATGGGTCAGGTGTGGGTGGATGGAGGAACACTTCCTGCGCAGGCCCTGCTGTCGCTGAACGGTCTTGAGCCCATCCGGCTGCAATCAAAGGAAGGATTGGCGCTGATCAATGGCACCCAACTGATGTCTGGCTATCTGGCCTATGTCCTGATGGAATCCCGCTATCTGCTAAGGATGGCCGATCTGCTGGCTGCCATGTCTCTTGAGGCTTACCGGGGCAGCATCCGACCCTTTGATCCGCGTATTCATGAATTAAGACCGCACAAAGGTCAGATTGAAACGGCTTCAAATATCCGGTCATTGATGGATCGGTCCGAAATTCTGAAATCGCATGAAAACTGTCCGAAGGTTCAGGATCCGTATTCGCTGCGGTGTGTTCCGCAGGTACACGGTGCCAGCCGTCATGCCATTGCCCATTCGGTGGAAATCCTTGAAACGGAAATCAATTCGGCAACTGATAATCCGCTAATTTTTGATTCGGCCACGGTCATATCGGGTGGGAATTTTCACGGTCAGCCGCTGGCGTTGCCCATCGATTATTGTGCCATTGCCCTGGCCGAGCTTGCCAGTATTTCTGAGCGGCGGCAATATCTGCTGCTCGAAGGTCCCGACGGACTGCCGAAACTGCTGATGCAGGATACCGGAATTAACTCGGGTTTTATGATTCCTCAATACACCTCGGCTTCCCTCGTTTCAGAAAACAAGGTTCTGGCCCATCCGGCCTCGGTCGATTCCATTCCAACTTCGCTCGGGCAGGAGGACCATGTGTCAATGGGCAGTGTGGGTGCGCTGAAATTATACCGGGTGCTGCAGAATACCGAAACGGTACTGGCCATCGAATTGCTCTGTGCGGCGCAGGCCCTCGATTTCAGACAGCCGGTGCGGCCGGGACGAGGAGTGGAAGCCGCTCACAAGGCCATCCGTCAGGTGGTCAGACATGCTGACAGTGACCGCCGTTTTTCCGATGACATTCAAGCCAGTCTGGCTCTGATCAGAAACCGATCGGTCCTTCTGGCGGTAACGGCTGCCGGAATTCGTTTGGTCTGAGAAGCAATTCCCGGGCACGGTCCGATCAACTTTTTAGCCCTTCCGACCTGTTTTGGTTTGATTCAGACCGGAAAATCCGGTAAAATTAAACCATTTCACGCATTTTTAAAGAGGCCCTCCGATGAAACCGCTTACCTCAATCTGGATGAACGGGAAACAGGTTCCCTGGCACGACGCACAAATCCATGTGCTTTCTCATGTGGTTCATTACGGCTCTTCTTTCTTTGAAGGAATCCGCAGCTATAAAACGGCAAAAGGGAAGGCGGTGCTTGCCCTTGATGCGCACATGCGCCGGCTTATCGACAGCGCACGGATTTACCGGACCGAGATCCCCTACAATGTGGAGCAGTTAAACCGGGCTGCCATCGAAACCATTCTGGCCAATGGCCTTGAAGCCTGCTATATCCGTCCGGTGGTGTACAGGGGCTTCGGTGAACTGGGCGTTAATCCGCTCCAGAGTCCGGTTGATGTGGCAATTGCTATCTGGGAATGGGGTGCCTACCTCGGGCAGGATTCCCTGACCAACGGTGTGGATGTGATGGTTTCATCCTGGAACCGGATTTCGGGGAACACCTTGCCGGGAATCGCCAAAGCAGGTGGCGGCTACATGAACGCACAGCTTGCAAAAATTGATGCCGTCCGGTTGGGGTATGCCGATGCGATCATGCTCGATGTTCATGGAATGGTGTCGGAAGCCTCGGGAGCCAACCTGTTTGTGGTTAAAGACGGTGTGATTTACACCCCGCCGGTCGGATCCTCGATTCTTATCGGAATAACCCGGAACCTGATCATCCGTCTGGCTCGTGATAAGGGATTGACGGTGATTGAGACGGAAGTGCCTCGCGGGATGCTTTATACCGCAGATGAATTGTTCTTTACCGGAACGGCTGCCGAAGTCTGTCCCATCCGCTCGGTGGATAAAGTCAATGTCGGAACCGGAACCTTCCCGGTGACCCGATCCCTTCAGGATGCCTTTTTCGGCATTGTAAAGGATGGAAACGATCCGTATAACATGCTGACCTTTTTCTGACAGGAAAGATGCTCATCCGACCCGAGGATTTACCCGGACAGCAAACAGTCCTCGAAGCCATCGGGCGGGCGGGCGCCAGCAACCGGATTCCCCACAGTCTGTTACTCACGGGTCCTGATGACGGTTTGTTACAGGCGCTGGCGCTGCGCATTGCCAAACAGATTTTATGCTTTGCTGAAAATGGTCAGCCCTGCGGAACCTGTTTGGCCTGTCAGAAAAATGACCACCTGACCCATCCGGATCTGCATTTCGTATTTCCCACCACCGGTTCAACAAACAACGAAGACATCCGTAACTGGATTCAGGCACTTGCCACCGATCCGATCATCCGTTGTGATTACCCCGATACAGCCGATATTCTGATCAGCTCGATCCGCGACATCGGGCGCATTACCAGCCGGTCCACTTTCGAATCGAACCGCCAGGTCATTATTCTGTTTGGTGCGGACCGTTTACGCAAAGAGGCTGCCAATGCCTTTCTGAAAACACTTGAAGAACCACCGGATGGTACTTTCTTTATTCTGCTGGCTCCTGCGACCACTGATCTGCTGCCCACGATCCTGTCGCGGTGTCAGCGTCTGAGCATGACCCCGCTGACCGCCGCCGATCGCCTGACGTTTCTGTTAAGCAGGTCGGTGGATCCGTCGGCCGCGCGGGTCCTCGCTTCGCAGGAAGGCCGCAGCCTGGAATCCCTGCTTGCCGCAGCGGCGTCACCGGTTTCCGATGCCGATTCCCGGTTGGATCCGTTTCTTCAGGCCATGGTAACCGGCAATCTTCCGGCGCTTTACAAGGAATTTCAGGACTGGGAATCGGGCGGAAAAGATCAGGTTTTGCTGATGCTGGCGGCTTTGCTACGGTTCCTGCAGGATGCATTGAGAAGTCGTTCGGGGGTGCCTGTCAATGAATGGAACCGGCCCGACCTGGCTGGTCAGCGGCAGGCGATGATGTTAGCCTGGTCGGTTTTAAATCTGGATCTGGCGACGAGTGATGTTGAGCTGGCCCGCTACCGTCTGGAACGGAATGTGAATTCGGGATTAACGCTGTTGTCGCTGGCCATCCGGTTCAGAAAGCAATTCAGAGAAAGCAGAAGCAAGGCAAAAGGAGTGAAAGCGTGAAAGTAACCATCCGGTTTTTTGCCTCCATGCAGGATGCCGCCGGCGTTCCCATGCTGAAAGTGGATGTCAGAGAAGGCGCCACCACCTCGGATGTTCTGGAGGAGGTGTACCGGCAGTTCCCCCAGCTTGAAAAGTACCGGACCAGCTGCCGGTCTGCACTGAACCAGGATTATCTGACGGAGGTCGTACCTGTTTCTGATGGAGATGAACTGGCGCTCATTCCGCCAACCAGTGGCGGCTGAGCCTGCAGAACCGGACCGAGCACTTTCCAGACGGTTTCGGCGACTACTTTCTGGCCCTTCTGGTTCGGATGGATTCCATCAGGCAGGTTCAGATCGGGATTTCCTCCCACCCCATCGAGAAAATAGGGAATGAGCAGAACGTTTTTCTCTCTGGCCAGTCCGGGATACATTTTCCGGAAACGTTCAGAGTAATCAGGACCCATGTTTGGGGGAACCAGCATGCCGGCCAGAATAACAGTGGCTGCCGGATTGAACACCCGGATGGTATCAATAATGGCCGACAGATTGTCCCGGGTTGTGGTCAGTTCGGTGCCCCGGAGCCCATCGTTTGCACCACTTTCCACAATGACCGTGTGGATATTTCCCTGAAGCATCCAACCCATTCGTGAGCGGAGACCAGAGGTAGTCTCTCCGCTGACACCGGCATTGATCAGCCGGTAACCCAATCCCAGCGAGTCGACCCGTTTCTGCAGAAGGGCCACCCATCCATCCGAAAGATCAAGACCATAGGCAGCCGTCAGCGAATTTCCCAGACAAAGCACCACCGGACGGTTATCTGGCTCTGAGGGAGCCGATTCAGAAACCGGCCCGGGCCGGGGTTGTTCACAACCCAGGGCAAACAGCAGAAGGGTCAGCAGAGAAAAAACGGGATTCTTCATCAATCAGGGGTCCTGTTCGGCAACAGCAGCCGGTTTTGTCGAAAACAGATCGTTGAGGTGACGGGTTTCACCATGTTGCATGACAGTAAAGGCGGCAGGATTCAGACCTTTCGCCTTCATGGCTCCGGCCAGCCGTGCTGGCGGTTCAGTCATGGGTTCATCGGTTAGAATGAACGTTCCCCAATGCATTCCGACCGAGTAAGCCGACCCGACATCCTCATGAATCTGAACGGCCTCTTCCGGATTGACATGCATCGATTGCATAAACCACCGTGGATCATAAGCACCCACCGGAATGAGAGACAGGGTCATGTCGCCCAGCCGGTTTCTGATGTCTTTAAAATCGTTAGAATAACCAGTATCCCCGGCAAAGAAAACACGGTTTCCGCTGGTGGATTCAATTACCCATCCGCACCAGAGAGTTGAATTCCGGTTGGTCAGACTGCGACCGGAAAAATGCTGAACCGGGACACAATGAAACCGGAGTCCGGAAACCTGCCGGAAATCCCACCAGTCCAGTTCATCTGCAACCGGAATACCATTGTCTGCAAACCAGTCCTTCAGTCTGAGCGGAACGAGAAAAACGGGTGGCCGGGCTTTCTGGCGTTCATACAGCCTTTGCACCGATTTAAGATCAAGGTGATCATAATGATCATGACTGATAATAACCACATCGATGTCTGGAAGCTGATCGAGGGACAACCCGGCAGGGGTATGGCGCTTCGGACCGGCAAAACTGACCGGCGAGGCGCGTTCCGTGAAGTGAGGATCAGTCAGAATATTCAGGCCTTCCCACTGCAGGAGGAAGGTTGAATGACCCACCCAGGTCAGGGAGGTTTCAGTCCGGTTTGATTTCAGAAATTCCGGATTGTTTGCGGTCAGAGGAAAGGTTACCGGTTCAGGGCTGGTCCGGTCCCATGACCACTTCAGAAAGTCGGCAAACGTTTTTCCGGCATGCGGGTAGTTGTTAAGAAAACCGTCCGGAGAGTGGTGGGGTTTCATGGAGACCTCCTGAGCATCCGAACAGCCGGTGGCCAAGACCGACAGGCCAAGTGAGATGAACGGAATCCGCCAGGTGAATGAAGGGTTGATAGATAACGACATAACGCACAGAACATCTGAGCGGAAAAAAACATTCCGGGCCGACTTTTCTGATCTGTGGAAGATCAGACAAAGCCTTTGTATATTGACGGACTGCTATCAGGAGGAACATGTTCACCCGGTCCGTTTTTCAGCGTCAGCCCCCGGCCATCCGGTCGCACCGGGAACGCCCTCTGAATCCGACCGCCGATGCCGCTCTGCTGAACCGACTTCAGGATGATCATTTCAGGGTCTATCTGGATGGTTTTCATGAATTTACCCGGCAACTGATGCCGCTGGCCGGCGTTTCATTCACTGCCGATCCCGATTTGGGGCCGCCCTTACCGCCCGACGATGAATGGTCCCTGTGGACGTCAGACCTGTTTCAGGCTCTTGTGACGGAAGGAGCAGCGTTGGATGATGAGACCCGGCAGGAGGCCATCGAAGCAGTAACCACCATACTTTGCCAGATTCCCCGGTTTGCCGGTTCGCTGAAACAAACCGGTGCTTCGGTCAGGCGCATTTTTTTCCAGGTCATGAATATGCAGGGCCTGGTCGATGATATTCATTTCAGACTGGCGGTGCCGGCCTACCGCTACCGCATGAAAAATGGCCGTATTCTGCAGTATGCTCCTTCCTTTCCCTTGTATGCGTTTTCCAGACAGATGTCGGTTGATTTCAATATTTCAGATAGCAGGAACCGGCACCTGATCGATCATTACTGTATTTTTCTTTGGAACCTGGCACAGGTGGAACCTTCCCTTCGTGCACCGCTATCCGACCGGTATCTGTCGGAATTAACAGGCCGTTTCGGCCCCGAAACCAAACAGCAAACGGTGAAGCAATGGCTTGCTTCGGTTCAGACGGCCATGCTGACCGTGCTTCCCGGCAACTGACCCAAACCGATGAAGACCTTTTCAGAAATCCGATCCGACTTTCCTGTCACCCGCCTTCGCTTTCCGGTTACCGGCCGGACGGGCGATCAACCACTGATCTACATGGACCACGGGGCTTCAACCCATGCCCCTCAGCCGGTTCTGGATAAGTACCACCAATTCCTTTCCGGATATTATGCCAATGTTCACCGGGGACATCACCACCTCAGCCAGGTGTCGACCGAGTTGTTCGATCATGTATCCGAGATCATTTTCCAGTTTATTGGCGGCAATCCCTCTCAGAACTGCATTTTATTCACTCAGAACACCACACAGGCCCTCGATATGGCGGCCCACATGGTCTCCCATCTTGACGGGACCACGCTGACCACCCTGATGGAACATCATTCCAATGATCTGCCACACCGGAAACGTGGACCGGTTCTGCATGTGGATGTTCATGCGGAGGATGGAAGTCTCGACTATCAGGATCTGGCACAGCAGCTGAAGAAACACCGTATCCGACTGGTGGCTGTGACCGGTTGTTCAAACGTGACGGGTTATTTCCCTGATATTCATCGCATTGCGAGGATGGCTCATGAAGCGGGCGCTCTTATTCTGGTGGATGCGGCCCAGCTGATTGCACATGATAAAATAGATGTGAAACCCAATGACCATCCGGAACACATCGATCTGCTGGCTGCTGCCGGACATAAAGCCTATGCACCCATGGGAAGCGGATTTCTCTTCGGTCCGCGTGATCTGTTCGATGCCGCCGAGCCCTACCTTCCCGGTGGAGGAACCGTGCGGTTTGTGACCGGCACGGATGTGTTGTTTGCTGCATCACCCGACCGGCATCAGGGCGGAACCCCCAACATTGCCGGGGCCATTGCTGTGGGCGCGGCACTGAACTACCTCTCTGAAATCGGAATGGAAACCGTCCGCGAACATGAACGTGAACTGACCGTGTATGCCATGGATGTTTTACGTGCCATTCCGGGACTGACGCTGTATGGTCCTGAGTCGGCCGACCGGAAAAGTGGCGTGCTGACGTTTAACCTGAGCAATCTTGCACACGATCTGGTCTCGGTGATTCTGAATAATGAGTATGCCATTGCCACCCGGAACGGTTGCTTTTGTGCGCATCCCCTTCTGACCCGCCTGCTTGGTCTGACAGAGGAAGAAACCGCTGGCCTCCGGGAGAGGATGCTGAAGGGCGAGGAAACGAGAGTTCCGGGTGCCGTACGTGCAACCATCGGTCTGTACAATACCCGCGAGGAGATTGATGTGCTGGCAGATGCTCTCAGAAAAATGGCAGATGGTAAGTGGGCGGGTGATTACTCTTCAGGAACTGGTTACGATCGCTGCCAAACCGATTATTACAACTTTAAAGTATGAACGAAATCATGGTAAACATGCTGCCGGGGAGCCCGTATGCTTGAATCCTTTTTCAAACCCAAAGGGGTGGCTGTTATTGGTGCCTCCCGCGATCCGCACAAGCTGGGTTACGGAGTGGTCAGAAACCTGATCAGATACAAATTCAAAGGGGCCATTTACCCAGTTAATGCCAACGCAACCGATATTCTGGGCCTGGAATGTTACCCATCGGTGCTGAAAGTGCCCGATCCGGTTGATCTGGCCGTCATTGTGGTACCAGCCGGTCAGGTAGCCGACATGATTACTCAATGCGGCAAGCGGGGGGTGCGGCATGTCATTGTTACCAGCGGCGGATTTGCAGAAACCGGACCAGAGGGAAAACAAAAGGAGCAGGAACTTAAGGCCATTGCAGATAAAGCGGGCATCAGACTGATCGGGCCGAATTGTATTGGTACTATCGATACACATTCACCCCTGAACTCAACCTTTATCATGGGAATGCCGGCTGCCGGTGAAATCGGATTCACGTCTCAATCCGGAGCCATGGTGGCTGCGGTGATCGACTGGTCCCTGGGAGCGGGTATCGGTTTTTCCCGCATCGTCAGCCTGGGAAATCAGATTGATGTGAATGAACGCGAAATGATCGCTTCCATGGTCAGTGATCCGCAAACCCGGGTGATTTCTGCTTATGTGGAAGGGGTGAGTCAGGGACGGGAATTCATGGCCATTGCCGAGGAAGCAGCACGGAAAAAACCCGTTGTGGTTCTGAAGGGCGGAACCGGCGAAGGGGGAGCCAAAGCCGTTGCTTCGCATACGGGTTCTCTGGCCGGACGCTCCGACGCTTACCGTGCCGCCTTTGCCCGGTCGGGCGTCCTGATGGCCGAAACCATGGAACAATTGTTTGATTGGGCCCGTGCACTTGCCTGGCAGCCCCTGCCCCGCGGAAACCGGGTTGCGGTGCTGACAAATGCCGGCGGACCAGCCATCATGGCCGTGGATAATCTTGAACAGAACGGACTTAAACTTGCCCCGCTCACCGATGAAACCCGTGCGTTTCTGAAACCCCGGCTGCCGGCGGCGGGAAGCATCAACAATCCGGTTGATATTCTTGCGGGATCGGGACCCGGAACCTATGCCATCGCACTGGATGCCCTGCTCTCCGATCCGACCGTGGATGCTGCTGTGGTCATTTCAGCCCCACAGGACTGGTTTCTGCCCGAGAGTCTTGCCGAGGTGATCGGTGAGGTGTCGATGGTTCACAAAAAACCGGTTCTCTGTTCGCTGATGGGTCATGTTTCCATCCAGAAAGCAGTGGAAATCCTGAGCCAGCGCAAAATTCCCAATTTTACCTTTCCCGAGCGGATGGGCTCTACCTTAAAAGCCATGCTCGATCGGGCCCGGTGGCTCGATCGCGGACCTCTGGCCGGTGAAGCCTTATCAGGAATAGACCATCTGGCGGCACAGCATGCGGTCAACCATCATCATTTTAAAAATCTCATGAAATCATACAGCATTCCCATCCCGCCCGACCATCTGGTAACAACCGCCAAGGCGGCTGTCAGCAAGGCCAACTCGGTCGGATATCCGGTGGTGCTGAAACTGGTATCTCCCGACTTTACCCACAAGACCGAAGTGGGTGGTGTGGTGACCAATCTTCAGACACCCGAGGCGGTCTCTGAAGCATATGATATGATTGTAAAAACAGTGACGCTCATTAAACCCGATGTCCGGATAGACGGAATTCTGGTTCAGAAGATGATGGAAAAAGGCCATGAGTTGCTGGTTGGCGTCCGTCATGATCCACAGTTCGGACCGGTCATTGTGGTCGGATCGGGTGGCGTTGAAGTGGAACTGTTGAAGGATGTGGCCGTGGGAATTGCGCCGGTAAACCGGCAACAAGCCGTCGAACTGCTTGCGTCGACTCTGGCCGGGAAACGATTAAACGGATGGCGGTCGGTAAAACCGGGTGACTGGAATGCGGCCATTGACGTGATTGTGAGGTTATCACAGATCGGTGCCGACTTCCCCGAAATCAGCGAACTTGAAATCAATCCGCTGCTGGTTCTCGAACCGGGACAGGGAGCCTGGGCGCTCGATGTAAGGGCGGTGATGGGCTGAGGGGATGGAAATAAAGGAATCAATCAGATGAAAAAGTTAAAAATCGCCCTGTGTGCTTCAGAAGCCGTGCCGTATGCGAAGGCCGGCGGGTTGGGCGATGTGATCGGGGCCCTTCCAAAGGTACTCGAAAAACTGGGCTGCGAAGTTCAGTTGTTTCTTCCGAAATATTCAATGATCTCGGATGATGTGTTTAAGCTGAAGTATAACTGGAAGGTGGGCGAACTCCCGGTTCAGTCGAACGGAAAACAATGCGAGGCGCACCTGTACCAGGGGACCCTGCCGGGAACCACGGTCAAAGTGAATTTTATTTACTGCGCACACGCTCACGATAACCGGTGGATCTATACCAATGATCCTGATGAAAACGAACGGTTTATTGTGTTCAACATGGGTGTGATGGAAATGATGAAGCGGCTGAAATGGAAGCCTGACATCATCCATGCCAACGACTGGCCCACGGGTTTGTTGCCACTTTATCTGAAGACGAAGTATGCCAACGATCCTTTTTTTGCAGAGACCCGTTCGGTTCTGACCATTCATAACATCGGCTACCCAGGAAAGTTTGGTTCCGAGACCGTAAATAAAGCGGGCCTGAGCTACGATCATTTCTATCCGGGCGGTGATTATGAGTTTTATGGCATGTTCAGCTTTCTGAAGGTCGGATTGCTGAATGCTGATAAAATCACCACTGTCAGCGAGACTTATGCTCAGGAAATCCTGACTCCCGAATTCGGTTCCGGATTCGATGGCATTCTCCAGGTGCGGAAACCCGATTTGGTCGGCATTCTGAATGGGGCCGATTATGATATCTGGGATCCCGCCATTGACCCTCTTTTACCCGTCAATTACACGCTGAGCACCCTGGACCGCAAACAGCAGATCAAGAAGGAACTGCAGGAAATGGTGCGGTTACCAGCCCAGCCAGGCGTTCCGCTCATCGGTATGATATCACGGATGGTTTCCCAAAAAGGATTTCATCTGGTCGAAAAACTCATGCCGCAGCTCATGACCATGAACCTTCAGATGATTATTCTGGGCAGCGGGGATCCGGGTATTGAAAAACGGTTCAAGGATTTTCAGTACCAGTATCCAGAAAAGTTATCGGTTCACCTGGGTTATGATAATCAGCTGTCTCACCTGATTGAAGCAGCCTCTGATGTATTTCTGATGCCATCGTTGTATGAGCCCTGCGGATTGAATCAGATTTACAGCCTGCGTTACGGCACGGTTCCCATTGTCAGAAAAACGGGCGGACTTGCCGATACCATCATCGACTGGGGTGAATCTCTGCTTTCAGGTAAGAAGAACGGGAACGGATTTTCCTTCAGCAATCCGCACCCCGAGGCCTTGCTCGATGCAATCCGGCGTGCCTTGCTGGTCTATTACAATCCGGGTGAATGGCGACAGATTCAGACCAATGGCATGACCGCCGATTTTTCCTGGGAACGATCGGCCGGGAAGTATCTGGAGTTGTACCGTCAGCTGGCAGGAGAGTCTGAAGAAGGAGCCTGAAACAACCCATCGATGGTGGTGATGAGCTTCAGTGGGCTGAATGGTTTCAGTAGCACCGGAATGTGGTTATCGGCCACCTGCACATAAACCTCGTTGTCGGTGGTTCCCGTAGATAGAAGAATGGTCTGGTCGGGATTCAGCAGTCTGATTTGCCGGATCAGTTCCAACCCCGAAAGTCCGGGCAGGTTATAATTCGTCATCACCAGGTCAATGGGCTCGCGGCTGGTGCTGTACAGAGTCAATGCATCCTGGCCATTCCCCGTGGTTACGACCCTCGCCCCTTTTTCGGAAAGGGCTCCTTCCTGTACGATCCGCAGATCTGAATCTGCTTCGGCCAGTAAAATCCGTTTTCCTTTCCAGTCATCTGAGGTTTGTCTTCCGGCTTCACGCACTCCTTCAGAGCCCTGCTGTCCGGTCGGGGCCGGTAAAAAGATACGAAAGGTGGTGCCGTGGCCTTCAGCAGAATCCACTTCAATCCATCCCTGATGAGCCTTGACGATGCCATATACAACGGCCAACCCGAGTCCGGTGCCTTTGTCTCTGGCTTTGGTGGTAAAAAACGGTTCAAATATCCGTTGTCTGACCTCGGCCGGCATTCCGGATCCGGTATCTGAAATCGTCAGCAGGGCACAGGAAGTCAGGGTTCCGCCGGGCGGGGTGGCCTGAACATGTCTGGTTTCAATGGACAGTGTTCCTGATCCGCTCATGGCATCGCGGGCATTGACACACAGGTTCATCAGTACCTGGTGGATCTGATTTGAATCGGTTTTCAGAATGGGAAGTGTGGGGTCTTCGGCAATCCGGATGGCAATGGTTTTTGGAAAGGTCTCTTCAAGTAAATGAACAATTTCAAGAACGAGTGAATTCAGGTTGGTATCGGTGAGCTTCAGATCCGATTTGCGGGCAAAGGTCAGAATCTGTCTGACGAGAGCCGCCCCCCGGTCGGCTGCTTTCAGGATGGCCTCTGTTTTGGTCTTCAGCTTTTCCGGCTGATCACGGAACCGGTCCAGGCCGTCGGCGTGGGTAATAATAACCGAAAGCAGGTTATTAAAATCATGAGAAATGCCTCCGGCGAGTTGTCCGAGACTTTCCAGTTTCTGGGCCTGCCGGAACTGAGTTTCGAGTTGTTCGCGTTCGGCAAGCAGGCGACGGGTTTCTGAAATATCCGTGGCAATAATGAGTATACTTTCCGATGGACTTCCCATGGGCTGAAGCCGCAGCCGATACCACTGGTTGCGGATGCTCTGAGCTTCAAGAGACACAGCCCGGCCACTCGACAGCTGGCGGATGAGCGCTTCGCGGTGATCAGGATGAACCCAATCCGTCAGCAGGGAACCCGTTATGGAGTTGGTATCCCCGCGGTTCATCAGAAGAATCCGGTGATCAGAATCTACCAGCATGATCACATCGGGTGAACGTTCAAACAGCATTCTGAACCTGGATTCCGACTCACGTAGCTGCTCCTCTTGCTCCCTCAGGCGTGAAAAGGCCCGGTCGATATCCCGTATATAAAACCGGATGGCCAATCCGACCACGATGAGAATAATCCAGACGTCGATCAGACTGGTTATGGTGACCTTGTTTGCGAATTTGGTAAGCAGGTAACCATTGATTTCGAGCATCCAGAACCCCCAGACGCTGAAAAGAGCCACCAGGAGATAGACGAAAAAGGCCCGGTTTGAAAGAATCAATCCACCGACAATCAGACAAGCCGGGTAAGTGAGGACCGAAATATCGTAGATGCCCTCACCGGTCACCACCAGCAGAAAGGCAAAAACGAGCAATCCATAGGAGAGGGCATGGGCGGCAAGTGCCAGTCGTTTCAGATAAAGAAAAAAAACGGCAAAACTGATGAAAAGCGGAAAGGAAAACAGGACAATGGCAGTGGCGTAGCTTTTCCTGATATAATTATGGATGCCCGGAATCACGGAGGCCAGGATAATCACCACACTGAAGTAGAAAATAATCCGTGCCCGGCGCTGATCATCAGCCGAGGAAAACTCAGGAACCCTGAACCAGTGCAGGTTGGAAAGAAGGGCCAAACAAAAACCTCATCGTCGGGTGAACGCTGTTAAACCCGGTAACCGGAACGAAGTAACTTTTTTTTTACCCCGAAATCAATCGGAATCAGCGGAACACCGGAACAAGCAGAACCGTCTTTAAAAAAGTCAGGAAATCGTCAACAATTCATTAAATAATTTAACCAAAAGTCCGCGGATTGTCTGTTTTGCGCAAAAAGTTCCAGCAGAACCGCTTTTTCTGAGTTAATTTAACTTAACGGCCAACGGCAATCTTGACAAAAATGTATAGTTTGAACATCTTGTGAACGTTTTGAACGAAACGTCCTGAAGGAGGGACCATGGCCCCTGTACTGGCAACACTGACAACAGACAACTGGATGGGAAAACAACGCGATTTTGAAGCGGTGGTGGTTCCCTATACCCCGGCTTTGTACAATTTTGCTCTGCGTCTGACGGCAGATGAAGAGGATGCTCGTGATCTGGTTCAGGAAACCATGCTCAAAGCCTACCGGTTTTACGACAGCTTCGAAAAAGGCACAAACATGAAAGCCTGGCTGTTCCGGATTCTGAAGAATTCCTTCATCAACAAGTACCGGAAGATGGCTAAGGAGCCGAATAAGATTGATTATGATGAGGTGAAGGATTACTTCAACTCGGTCCGTGATGAGTCGGTGGATCCGAACAATCTGGAAGATCAGTTGTTTGGAGACCTTCTGGATGACGATGTCACCCGTGCCTTGCAATCCCTGCCCCCCGATTTCCGAACAGTAGTGATCTTATGTGACATGGAAGGACAGACGTATGAGGAAATCGCCGATATGGTTGGCTGTCCGGTGGGAACCGTTCGCAGCCGTCTGCACCGTGGCCGGAAAATGCTTTTTGACAAACTGAAAGACTACGCGGCTGTTCGTGGCTATGCAGTCGAAGACGGCTACTGACCGAACCGAATGGCTCCCTTTCGCTTAAGCCGGAAGGGAGCCGGTTTTTTCCCCACCCCCGCGATTCCAGCTTTTCTGCCCTTTTTCGATTTCCTTTCTGAAGCCCATTCCCATTCTTCTGCTGCTTCCAGAGCTTCTTTTCAGAAGGACGGGTTGTCCTTTCCTGTCGGTTCGGTTAATTTTCAGATCCTCAGAGTGAAGGAAAGTCATGACAAACGACGAATTCAGAAAACACGCCCATCAGCTGGCCGACTGGATGGCCGATTATTATGAAACCATCGAATCGCTCCCGGTAAAGCCTGTGGGTCTGAAGCCGGGTGACATTGCCAGCAGATTCCCAGGCACCGTTCCGGAAGAGGGTGATTCTTTCGATTCGGTTTTTGCCGACTTCCGTGATCATCTGCTTCCCGGAATGACTCATTGGCAACATCCGATGTTCATGGCCTACTTTCCGGCCAATACCAGCTATCCCTCGGTACTGGCCGAAATGATTACCGCCACCCTTGGAGCCCAATGCATGCTATGGGATACTTCACCGGCCGCCACTGAACTTGAAACCACCGTTATCAACTGGATCAGAAACTGGTTTGGATTTCCGGATGAGTGGGAGGGGGTGATTCAGGATTCAGCCTCATCCTCCACGCTGGCTGCCCTGATTGCTGCCAGAGAAAAGGCTGAGTCTGTGAATCAGAACGGCTTTTCGGGCCAGCGGATGGTCGTTTACGGAACTTCACAGACCCATTCATCGGCAGAAAAGGCGGTCCGGCTGGCAGGGATTGGTTCAGACGGATTCCGGAAGGTCGCCACCAATGAACGCTATGAAATGGACCCACGGGCACTTGAGGAAATGGTGGCGGAAGACCGGAAGGCGGGGAAAGTGCCGCTGGCTGTGGTGGCAACCATCGGGACCACGGGGATCATGGCGGTGGATCCGGTAGATGCCATTGCAACCATCTGCAGACGCGAAAATCTCTGGCTGCATGTCGATGCAGCGTATGCAGGAAGTTTGCTTGCGTTGCCCGAGTTTGGCTGGATGAAGACGGGTCTGGACCGGGCTGACAGTTTTGTTTTTAATCCGCACAAATGGATGCTGACCAATTTTGACTGTTCGGTGCTGCTGGTCCGGGATGCTGAACATCTGGTCCATTCTCTGTCGGTGATTCCCGACTATCTGCGGACCCCGGTTCATGGCACAGCCCGGAATTATTCTGACTGGTCGGTTCAGCTTGGAAGGCGTTTCAGATCCCTGAAACTTTGGATGGTCCTGAGATCCTACGGAGCCAGCGGAATCCGTTCTTATCTGCGGGGTCATCTGTTGCTGGGAAAACAGATTGCGGAGTGGGTCGGATCACAACCCGACTTTCGTGTGGTGATGCCGGTCCGGTTTAATCTGGTTCCCTTCCGGTGGGAGCCCTCCGGTGTGGACCGTCCGGAGGAAAATGACCGGCTGAGTGAAAAGCTCATGAACCGGGTGAATGGCAGCGGGCAGTTGTATTTCACACACACGCGGTTGGAGGGCCGTTTGATTCTGCGCCTGGTGCCTGGCCAATCCCGCGTCTCCGAAAGACACATCGTGGCGGCCTGCAGGCTGATCAGGGAAACGGCCAATCAGATTCTGGAGGAAGAAAGGTAACAAACGGAAAAAAGGTAACTCTCAGATCGGGCCAATCGTAAGGAAACCGCTTCAGGGGGCACTGGCATAACTCTTGCAACCATTGGCTGGTATGAGAAAAATGCTGGTACTTTTTGGAAAAGAAGCGGCGCTTGAAACCGAGTTGAAAGGCCATCTGGGTGATGATTTTTCATTCATCGCCATGGACATGACTCCGGAATCGACCGGTTTCCTTCAGGAGTATGCCGACTGGATTGATGGCATTCTTTTTAATTACTCCGTTACCGGTGATTCTTTTATGGACCTGGCAAAACACATCATCGACCACAATACCAGGGCGGTTCTGGCCATGGTCGTCAGGAAAGCCGATTTGCCCGAGGTCCGAAAACTCGGACGGTTACCACGCCGTCTGGTGACACTCACCGATCCCCTCGATCCGGCCCAGGTCGTGGCCACCTTCCGGCTGAAACTCGGCCGCTGATTGCTTCCTCCTGCTCCTGCGGGCGAATTAAAAGTTTATTGGAGTATATGGTCCGGTTTGATTTTCCCGGGTATACACGTAATTTTGAGCGCCCAAAAACGCCGTGTGTTGCGCATCAGCCGGGAGGAGAAGCAGTGGAAAACCGCACCGAATTGTATACCCAACGGGTTCGCGCCGGAAAGAGAACTTACTTTTTCGACGTCAAATCAACCAAGTCTTCCGAACAATATATCACCATCACTGAAAGCAAGAGGGTCGGCGAAACCGACTATGAAAAACACAAGGTTTTCCTCTATCAGGAAGATTTTGATAAATTCATTGATGCACTTCACCAGACCATGGATTTCATTAAAAGTGATCCATCCCAACAGGAATTCCGGCACGCTCATCACCAGCTAACCGAATCCGACTAATACAGCCCGCCATGGAAATTTCACAGTTTGGTTATGTTCTGATCTTTATGATCACCGGTTTCCTTTTTGTGGTAATCGGTTTTCTCACTTCCCGTTTAATCCGGCCACACAAGCCTACACCGGAAAAACTGACTTCTTATGAATGCGGCGAGGAACCGGTCGGTTCTTCCTGGGTTCAGTTCAACATCCGGTTTTATGTGGTGGCCCTTATCTTCATTCTGTTCGATGTGGAAGTCATTTTCCTGTTTCCCTGGGCGACGGTCTATCAGTCGTTTGGAGTTTACGGTTTTGTAACCGGATTCATTTTCATGGGGATTCTGGTAGTGGGAATGCTTTACGAATGGTCCAAAGGAGATCTGGACTGGGTCCGGCCTAAACCCGTGATTCCAACTCTGGAAGGAAAGGAAATCAAAGCACGTCAGCTTCGTCAGCAGGAGCAGGCATCAGCAGGCAGAGAGGAAGGAGCGCCCGATGGGATTGCTGGATAAACAATTTGATCAGGGTGGCGTGGTTATTACCAGCGCCGAGAACGTGCTCAACTGGGCCCGTCTGTCATCCATGTGGCCCATGGGATTTGGTCTGGCCTGCTGCGCCATCGAAATGATGGCCACCATGGCATCCAATTACGATCTCGACCGGTTCGGAATTATTCCCCGCCCGTCTCCCCGGCAATCAGACGTCATGATTGTGGCCGGAACGGTGACGTTTAAAATGGCCGAACGCGTGAAGCGGCTGTATGAACAGATGCCAGAACCGAAGTATGTGATTTCAATGGGTTCCTGTTCCAATTCGGGTGGTCCTTACTGGCAGCACGGATACCATGTGGTGAAAAGTGTCAGCAGAGTCATTCCGGTCGATGTGTATATTCCCGGTTGTCCTCCCCGGCCCGAAGCGCTGATCGGCGGACTCATGCTTCTGCAGGAAAAAATCAGAAACCAGTCCCTGGTGAAAAAAAATGAAACCGTCTGAAATTTTTGAACGGCTGGCTTCCGGTGAAATTGCTTCCCGGATTCTGAAAACCGACGAAACGGGTCTGCAGCCATGGATTCAGGTTGATCCGCTCTGGATTGAAGATATTCTCTATTTTCTCAGAGATGAGAAAGATCTGGCCTTTGATTCACTGGCCTGTCTCTCTGGTGTGGATTATGGCGCAGGGAAAGATCTGGGTGTGGTTTATCACCTGACCAGCATGACCCACGGGCACTGGCTGGTGGTGAAGGTGATGCTGCCGAGGGAAAATCCGTCCGTCCCGACCATTGAACACATCTATAAAGCCGCAAACTGGCACGAGCGCGAAGCTTTTGATCTGTACGGAATCCGTTTTGAGTTTCATCCGGATCTGCGCCGGATCCTGCTTCCCGATGATTGGGAAGGACATCCGTTAAGGAAGGATTACCAGACGCAGGAATACTATCACGGGATCAGGGTTCCCTTTTAATTTCAACTGAGGTCAAGAACCAGCATGAGTGAGAATCAGTCCGTGCATCACCTGCACACTGAAGAAATGATCATGAATATGGGTCCGCAACACCCGTCGACACACGGGGTTTTGCGGTTGGAACTGGTCACCGATGGTGAAGTGGTGAAACGCATCACCCCGCATATCGGCTATCTGCACCGGTGTTTTGAAAAGCATGGTGAAGAACTGACCTATCCCATGATAATCCCGTTTACCGACAGGTTGGATTACCTGGCCTCTATGAACAACAACCATGCCTTCGTGCTGGGTGTTGAAAAACTGATGTCCATCGAGGTTCCCCGGAAAGTCGAGTTTATCCGGGTGATCACCGCAGAATTACAGAGAATTGCTTCTCATCTGGTGGCCATCGGAACCTTTGGTGCCGATATCGGGGCCGTCACACCATTTCTCTGGACATTCCGTGACCGGGAAATCATCCTGAATCTGTTCGAGGAACTCACCGGCGCCCGGATGTTATACAATTATATGTGGCCCGGTGGAGTGGCCCGTGATTTTCCTGCCGGATTCCAGCAGAAAATTTCAGACTTTATCCGGTACTTCCGGCCCAAGATGAAGGATCTGAATACGCTTCTGACCGGAAACCACATTTTCATTAACCGGACCGCCTACGTGGGTGTGCTTCCTGCCGAGGTTGCGATTAATTACAACTGCACCGGTCCCGTTCTGCGCGGATCGGGTGTGAAGTGGGATCTCCGGAAAAACGATCCATATTCCATCTATCCCGAATTTGAATTCGAGATTCCCGTTGGCCATGGTGAAATGGGGAAGGTCGGCGATTGCTGGGACCGGTATCACATCAGAGCCCTCGAAATTGAACAGTCGCTGAGAATCATTGAACAGGCCATTGACAAATTCCCTGTTGACGATACAAGCGATGTGCAGGCAGCGGTTCCCCGGCGAATTAAACCACCGGTCGGCGAAGTCTATGTACGGGCTGAAAATCCGAGAGGAGAGCTTGGTTTTTATATTATTTCCGACGGGGGAACCAAGCCATTCAGGGTAAAAGTAAAATCACCCTGTTTTGTCAATCTGGCGGTGCTGCCGGCCTTGTCTAAGGGAATCATGGTGTCCGATATCGTGGCAATCCTTGGTTCCATTGATATTGTATTGGGTGAAGTGGACCGCTAACCGATAATCAATTTATTCTATGCATGATCTGGTTAAATATACCCTGAATCTTCAGGCCCTGAACGAGTGGCTTGGGCTGGCGCCCGATAGTCTGCTGATTCCCATTGTGGCAGCCGTGCTTCCTCTTTTGTTTCTGATTGTCTTTGCCCTGATGGCGGTTTATGCCGAGCGGAAAATTTCGGCTGTGATTCAGAATCGAATGGGTCCGGTTGAAACAGGGCCTTTTGGTCTGTTCCAGACCACGGCTGATATTCTGAAACTGATTCAGAAAGAAGACATTGTCCCGAAAGCGGCCGACAAAATACTGTTCGTGGTGGCGCCGATCCTGGTTTTTGTAGGTACATATTCTGCATTGGCAGCCCTTCCCTGGTCCGATGGATTTGTGGGGGCCGACCTGAATGTGGGCATTTTCTATATCCTGGCCATCAGTTCGCTGGTGGTGGCCGGTCTGCTGATGGCTGGCTGGGGCTCAAATAACAAATGGTCGCTTTACGGTGCAGTCCGTTCAACGGCTCAGATTGTTTCCTATGAAATTCCCGCCGGACTGGCCGTCCTAACCGCCGTGGTGGCTGTGGGTTCACTGAATATGACCACCATTGTTTCCGATCAGACCGGGTGGTGGTTTGGTCATTTCTGGTCCTCTCCTTTCCTTTTTGTTGCGTTCATCATTTATCTGATCGCCTCGCTTGCCGAAGTGAACCGGACTCCCTTCGATTTGCCAGAGGCCGAATCGGAATTGGTGGCCGGTTATCATACCGAATACTCAGGAATGAAATTCGCCATGTTTTTCCTGGCCGAGTATGGTAACATGTTTATTGTTTCGGGTATTGCAGTGTCGCTGTTCCTCGGCGGCTGGCTGACCCCGTGGGGAACCAATCCGGGACCGGTCTGGGGCATTTTCTGGATGATTACCAAATCGCTGTTTTTTGTATTCCTGCAGATCTGGCTTCGCTGGACCCTTCCGCGGTTCCGGGTGGATCAGCTCATGTATCTGTGCTGGAAGGTACTGATTCCCATTTCCTTTGCCTGTCTGATTGGTCAGGCAGCCTGGGAAATTTTTATTCTGAATTGAGAGAAGAGGGGTGAATGGGATATTTTTCTGATATCGTACGGGGAGTGAAAACCACGCTGATCGGACTGGGTCTGACAGCAAAGGAAATGGTTCAGCCCGGACATATTGTAACCATCGAGTATCCGAAGAAATCCATACCGGTACCCGATACCGGCCGGTACCGGCTTCACAATCATTTCGATGATTGCATCGGATGTAACCAGTGTGCCAATGCCTGTCCGGTCAGCTGCATCGAAATCGTGTCCTTCAAACGCCTTGATAAGGATGTGGAAACGGTTAAGGAAACACAGAAGAAACGTCTGTGGGTCGAGAAATTCGACATTGATATGTCGAAGTGTATGTTTTGCGGACTCTGTACCTGGCCGTGCCCTACCGAATGTCTGACGATGACCAAGGTTTACGATTACTCTGCCTACGATTTCCGCGATCACATCTATCAGTTCAGTAATCATACACCGGAACAGATTGCAGAAAAGAAAGCCGAGCTCGAGGCCTGGAATGCAGAACAGGCTGCCAAAAAGGCTGCTGCTGCGGCCGCTGCTGCAGCAAAACCGGCCCCCCCGGCCGACCCGGCAGGAGGAAAAGCATGATCACCGCGATATTCTGGTTTTTTGCCGTCCTGATCGTGGTTTCCGCCACCGCCACTGTTTTTTCGAAAAATATCATTTACTCCGCCTTTTCTCTGCTGGCGACCTTCCTTGGGGTGGCCGGAATTTACGTCATCCTGAATGCCGACTTTCTGGCGGTTACCCAGATCATGGTCTATGTGGGCGGAATCCTGACACTGCTGCTGTTCGGGGTGATGCTGACCAATAAAATCACCATGATGAGCCTGAAAACAGATGTCTTCAATTTTATTCCGGGATTGCTGGTTGCCCTGGTGGTTCTTCTGAGTCTGCTGTATGTGGTGTGGATCTCTGGCGTCTGGACCGAGGCTCCTCCCGCTGCCTGGAATACCACGGTTGAAAGACTGGGCTACCTGGGAATCACCGATTACATTCTGCCTTTTGAGGTGATTGCAATTGTTCTGCTGATTGCGGTTATCGGCGCCTCCTACATTGCACGTAAAGACCGTCCTGAAACGGAGGAAAAATAGACCGGTATGGAATCACTTACCTTACAACATTTTCTCACTCTGAGTGCCGTGCTGTTTTCCCTCGGTGTTTTTGGAGTGATGACCCGCCGGAATACGGTGGTGGTCCTGATGGGAATCGAACTGATTCTGAATGCGGCCAACATTAATCTGGTGGCCTTTTCCCGGTTTAACTCGAATCTGGATGGGCAGATGATGGCCATCTTTATCATCCTGCTGGCTGCTGCAGAAGCCGCCATTGCCCTTGCTATTATTCTGAATGTGTATGCCAACTACCGTACCGTCAACCTTGACGAGATTGATCAGCTGAAGGAATAACTGAATGACTGACTCCATAATTCTGTCCCTTTCACTGCTGGTTCTGGTGCTGCCTCTGGTAAGTTATGGCCTTTTGATCGCCGGTCAGCGGGTGCTTCCACGTCAGGGTGACTGGCTGTCCACGGCCCTGCTGGGTATCGCCTTTCTGCTTTCTCTGGCCGTGTCGGTTCATTTCCTTTCAGAAGGACATCCTGACCTCTCTTATTCCGCCGCTTTTACCTGGCTGTCACTGGGTCCGGAGTGGTCACTTTCCATCGGCGTTCTGGTCGATAACCTCTCGGCGCTGACCCTGACCATGGTAACCCTTATCTCTTTCCTTGTTCACTTGTATTCGATCGGATACATGCACGGGGAAGAACGGTACGGAACCTATTTCGCCTATCTGGGACTGTTTACCTTTTCCATGTTGGGAATTGTTCTTTCCGATAATCTTTTCACCATGTACATGAGCTGGGAACTGGTTGGTCTTTCATCCTACCTGCTCATTGGTTTCTGGTATAAAAAACCCGAAGCTGCTGCGGCCTCAACGAAGGCCTTTGTTACCAACCGGATTGGCGATATCGGTATGTGGCTGGGGATTCTGATTCTCTGGAGCCAGTTTCAAACCGTCAACCTTTCAGAAATTGCTGCCAACATTCAGGCTGGTCGTTTCGGACTCGGAGAGTTCTGGCTGACCGCCGGCGGTGTGCTTTTGTTTCTGGGTGCCGTGGGCAAATCGGCTCAGTTTCCTCTGCATGTCTGGCTGCCAGATGCCATGGAAGGCCCCACGCCGGTTTCTGCATTGATCCACGCCGCAACGATGGTGGCTGCAGGTGTGTACTTTGTCGGAAGAATATTCCCGATTCTGACCCCGGATGCCCAGATCGTCATTGCAGTGGTCGGCGGATTCACTGCCTTTATGGCCGCAACCATGGCGCTGACCCAGAATGATATTAAACGGATTCTGGCCTACTCCACGGTTTCTCAGCTGGGTTACATGATCATGGGACTGGGGGTTGGTGCCTACAGCGCGGCTCTGTTCCACCTGTTTACTCATGCGTTTTTCAAAGCCTGTCTCTTTTTAGGATCGGGAGCCATCATTCATGCCCTCCATCACGAGCAGGATATCCGTCAGATGGGGGGTCTCCGGAAAAAATTGCCCATCACTTTTGCAACCTATCTGGTTGCCACCGCAGCTCTGGCAGGCCTTCCTTTGTTCACCGGATTTCTTTCCAAAGATGCGATTCTGGCCGGTGGACTGGCCTGGGCGGAACTGACGGGTTCGTGGGCATTTATCGTCCCCGGTTTTGGTCTTGCAGCGGCTCTGCTCACTGCCTTTTACATGGGTCGTCAGGTTTTCATGGTCTTTTTTGGTGAACCCAGGAACCAGAAATTGTATGATCATGCTCATGAGGTGCCACCGGTTATGTGGATTCCTCTTGTGGTTCTCTCTGTCATGTCGCTTTTCCCGGTTTTCAGCCTGAATCCGCTTGACGGGGCAACCGGCTGGTTCATGTCCCTCATCGTAACGCCTGTTTCGGTGGTTCCCGCTGTGGATGGGACTGGTTGGCTGGCTCAGCTGCAGGAGGCCACTCATCATGTTCACTGGACCACCGTTATTTCCTCTGTTCTCCTGGCCCTGACCGGACTGGTGATTGCCTGGCTGATGTATATGAAAAAGGCAGTGGATCCAGATAAACTGGCTGATAAACTGGGCCCGTTATACCGCTTTTCCCTGAACAAATGGTACTTTGATGAAGTGTATGAAGTAACCGTCATCCGGGGAAACATTCTGTTGGCCAAGGTTTCTGCCTTCTTCGATACGTTCGTCATTGATATGCTGGTTAACCTGGCGGGTATAGTGGCCGGTTTTGCTGGCCTGGTAACCCGGAAGTTCCAGTCGGGCCGTGTTCAGACCTACGTGGCCCTGGCCCTGACGGGTCTGGTCATCTTTTTTGTCATGAAGGGTATTTTGTCATAAGACGCCGGATTTTACATGCTTAGTCTGCTCATTTTTATTCCGCTCATTGTAGCCCTTCTGCTGGTTTTCATTCCGAAAACCCAGGTGGCCGTGTTCCGGTGGACCTCTCTGGTCGCTACCGGTCTTCAATTGATTCTGGTTGGCTGGATTCTGGCTGGCTTTGACCTGACCCGGGTTGGGGTGAATGATGCCTCCACCTATCAGTTTGTGGAGAATTATCAGTGGATTTCGGTTTATGCCGGAAGTTACGGGTTCCTTCAGATCAATTATACCCTTGGCATCGACGGACTTTCCGTTACCCTGCTGATAATGTCGGCCCTGATCGGATTTGTTGGTGTGATTTCATCCTGGTCGATTACCAAACACATCAAGGGATACTTTATTTCCTACCTGATCCTGGTAGCCGCCATGACAGGGGTTTTTGTTGCTCTCGACTTCTTTCTGTTCTACCTGTTCTGGGAAATGATGCTCATCCCCATGTACTTCCTCATCGGAATCTGGGGAGGTCCCCGCCGGGAATATGCCGCCATCAAGTTTTTCCTGTACACCTTCATCGGTTCCCTGCTCATGCTTCTTGTGGTGATTCTGTTCTACTTCGGTACAGCGGTTAACCCCGATGCCCATCCATCCCTTCAGATTCACACATTCAACATGATCACCATGATGGATCCGGCCAACCTTCTTCCCGGCAGCCTGCTGACGGTGGAATCCTGGAGGACAGCCGCATTCGTTCTCATGTTTATCGGTTTTGCCGTCAAAATACCAATGGTTCCGTTTCACACCTGGCTTCCCGATGCCCACGTGGAAGCCCCGACTCCGATTTCTGTGATTCTGGCTGGTATTCTGCTTAAAATGGGAACCTACGGACTTGCCCGCGTGGCCTTTCCGTTTTTTCCCGATCAGGTGGTGATGTATGCCTGGACCATCGGATTTCTCGGCGTGATCAACATTTTGTACGGTGCCCTGGCTGCCATGGGACAGACCGATCTGAAAAAGCTGATTGCATATTCCTCGGTTTCCCACATGGGTTTTGTTCTGCTCGGAATGGCTTCCCTGACCACCGAGGGGATGACAGGCGCGGTTTTGCAAATGTTTTCACATGGACTGATTTCCGCCATGCTCTTCCTGGTGGTTGGTGTGGTTTATGATCGCGCTCATCACCGCGATATTGATGGATTTGGTGGTCTTGGAAAACCAATGCCCCGTTACACCGGCTTCGCCTTGTTTGCCTTTATGGCCTCACTCGGACTGCCGGCCCTCAGCGGATTTGTGGCAGAGGCGCTGGTCTTTATGGGCAGCTACAGCGATCCCGTAACACGGAATCTGGCCATGGTCTCCACCCTGGGGATGCTGATCACCGCTATTTATTATCTGTGGGCTTATCAGCGTGTCTACACAGGTCCGGTAAAAGAAGACTATGCAGGCTTTTCGGACTTGTCCTCACGTGAAACCACCATGCTGGTCACGCTGGCTGTTGCAATATTGCTGGTTGGCGTCTGGCCTTCCTTCGTCACCGATCTGATGTCGGCTTCGGTCAATCAACTCAATGATTGGGTTCGGTCGGCTGGATCTTCCATGACCAAACTGTAAGGGATCTTACCATTTATGTCAATTGATGCGCTGATTCAGACACTCGTTTCCCACACCCTGGTACTTCGTCCTGAACTGACGGTGGCGGTTGGTCTCATGCTGGTCCTGGTCCTCGATGTGGTTCTTCCTCGCAACAGCCATAAGGTGACGGTCTGGGCAACCATTCTCGTTTTTCTGGCTGCCCTGGTCCTGCTTCCGGCACAGGCTCTGTTCCCCATGCCGGTTTTTGCTGATATGATTGCGGTGGATGAGTATGCGGTCTTTTTCAAGGCCATTTTCCTGATCGCCGGTATTATCACAGCCTATGCAACCCTCCATTCAGCCGAGCTGGAACGAAACAATCGCCGTATCGGCGAATTCATGATGGTTCTGATCGGCCTCGTTCTGGGTCTGATGCTTATGTCCGGGGCAACCAACCTGCTGATGATGGTTGTTTCCATGGAATTGGTTTCCCTGTCTTCCTACGTGCTGGTTTCTTACCTGAAGGAAAACCGGGCCTCCAATGAAGCGGGACTTAAATACGTCATCTATGGCGCTGTTTCCAGCGGGATTATGCTGTATGGGATTTCTCTGTTCTATGGCATGACCGGAACGTTGTCCTTTACCGGAATCAATGATTATTTCCGGAGTCCCGAATCAATAATTGATCCCGTAACCCTTACCCTGGCTGCCCTGATGATTCTGGCCGGATTGGGCTTCAAAATTGCTGCGGTTCCTTTCCACTTCTGGTCCCCCGATGCCTATGAAGGGGCACCGACGCCAGTGGCCGCCTTTCTGTCGGTGGCTCCCAAAGCGGCCGGATTTGCCCTGCTCCTCCGGTTTTTTAAGACCGCCTTTTTCGGATATGATACCGAGGATGGTTACACCGCCATTCTGACAGTTGATTGGGTCACCATTCTGGGTTCCATGGCTGTTCTGACCATGTCCCTTGGAAACCTTACTGCCTTGTGGCAGCTCAATGTAAAACGCCTTCTGGCCTATTCGTCCATTGCCCACGCCGGTTACATTCTCATGGGTGTCATCCTGCTGACCGACTCGGGTCAGGCGGCCATGTTATTCTACCTGGCCTATTACATGATCATGAACCTGGGCGTTTTCTATGTGGCCATGCTCATCGGAGATTCGGTCGGATCCTATGACATGGAGGATTGGAAGGGATTCGGTTACCGGAATCCGGTACTTGGTGTATCCATGGTGATTTTTCTGGCCTCTCTGGTTGGAATTCCCGGCACGGTTGGCTTTGCAGGGAAATTCCTGCTGTTTGTGGCCGTTCTTCAGGAGGGAAATCTGTACTTCTGGCTGGCCATTGTTGCAGTAGTGAACTCGGTGATATCGGCCTTTTATTATTTCAAAATTGCTAAGATGATGTTCCTGAAGGCACCGCTTGAAAACAATGATCAGCCGGTGTCCATTCCGTTGCCCGCACTTGTTCTTACCCTGGCCCTTGCAGTCCCCACCATCCTGCTCGGGTTGTACTGGCAACCTCTGTATCAGTGGTCGCTGGCATCGATCAGAATGTGGATGTAAAAAAAATCCCGGCCAGACCGGGATTTTTTTTTACCTCAGTGGTCCAGACCGTATTCCTTGATTTTTCGGTACAGCGTCCGTTCAGAAATCTGAAGCTCCTCTGCTGCCTTCCGCCGGTTTCCCTGATGCCGGTTTAACGCATCCTCAACGGCACGCCGCTCCAGATCAGAAAGGGAAAGGGTCGGATCCTCCTTGTCATCGGCCTGGTCATGGTCCCGTTCCAGCTGGTAATCAGCGAAGCCTCCCGATGAGGCCGACGCAGGTAACAATTTCCCCGGAAACGGATCCACCATCAGGGGAGTCCCAACCGGTGCGGGAGCCTGTGCGGTAAGGGTAAGATGCCTGAGAAGGTTTTTGATATCCATCAATTCGGTTTTCAGGTCGGCCATCATCCGGTACAGATATTCAATTTCGATTTTTTCTGGCTGATGCCGGTCGGTGACCACCGGAAGCCGCGACATGGAAGGTGCAGATTGAGTGGTCAGGTAACGTCTGATCACGGTCTCGTCCACAGGACGGCTGCCATCGAGCACCAGAAGGCTTTCGGTCAGATTCCGTAATTCCCTGATGTTTCCCGGCCAATGATAATTCACCAGCAGAGTGACGGCCTCTGGGGTGATTCCGGCGGGCGTGATATTATACCGTCTGGCAAACTCCTGCCAGAAAGACCGGAATAACAGGGGAATGTCCTCGCGGCGTTCATGAAGGGCCGGCAGATGCAGCTGAACGGCCTTCAGCCGGTAATAAAGGTCCTCGCGGAACCGTCGGGATTGTACTTCGTGAAGCAGGTCTTTGTTTGTGGCAGCAATGATGCGTACATCGGTTCGCTTGACAGACGCCCCGCCCACCCGCATATACTCACCACTTTCGAGGACCCTGAGAATTTTTACCTGAACACCCAAAGGCATGTCACCGATTTCATCGAGGAAAAGGGTTCCGTTGTTCGCAAGTTCGAAATAACCCTTCCGAGCTTCGATTGCCCCGGTAAAGGCACCCTTTTCATGCCCGAACAGTTCAGATTCAAGGATGCCCTCAGGAATGGCGCCGCAATTGACAATCAGCAGCTTTTCACTGGCCCGGCCCGAGAGTCCATGAATGGCATGGGCGATCACTTCCTTACCGGTGCCGCTCTCACCTGTGACCAGAACCGAAATATCGGTGCGCGCCACCTGGGGGATCACTTTCAGAATGTCGTGCAGTTTTGCAGATTGCCCGATGATATCGAACCGGGCTTTGATTTCGTCAACCGAGATCATAAGAACCTTTCCATGTCGGGAAGAATGGTAACCGGAATCCCGGCTGCTATTCTTCTACGACAAATCCGTTTAATCCAAGTTTTTTGGATATGGCGGGTAAGACTTGACGGGCAGCGGCCTGTGTATCATACGGGCCGAGCCTGACTTTATAGTAAATGCGATTGTTGGTGATTTCCTTTTTCACCTTCCCCTTAAAACCAGCCTTTTCAGCATCTTTCAGGCCCTTGTTGGCCTGGTTCTGAAGAGCAAATGCTCCCACCTGAATAAAGAAATGTCCCTTTGGATTCACAGTGGGGAGCGGGTCTGATTTTTCGGCGGGCGGTGCAGAAACAACGGGAGGGGGTACCGGATCAGCTTTTACAGGTACCGGATCCTTACCCTTGACTGGGGTCTTTGCCTTGGCCGGTGCCGGGGTTGCCACACTGACGGGACGGACTGCGGTTGCCTCGGCGGGCAATCCTCTGCTCTTCAAGTATTCTCGGTAACGGTTTTGTTCAGTCTGATTTCCGGTAATGGTATAGTATAAGACCAGCCGCCGGGCGGAAGCTTCGCCAGCATAGGTAGATGGAAAATCACGGACCACCTCCCTGAAAACCTGGACAGCACGGTCTGCATCGGGATCGAAAACCGCATTCAGAAACCGGATTCCCGGGTCGGCCGGATGATCGGCCGTCAGGGTTGGAAGAATCACTTTCACTTCACCGGAACGACCCAGATCGATCAATTCAACCAGTGGACGAATGTGAACCGTGTCGGTTTGGGTAAAACCGGTAAAGGCAGGTAATGCAAGGAAGACCGCCAGAAGATAAACCGGAAAAAACGGTGTGTTACGCATGTATTAGTTCTTCCCGGATGACTTCTCCCTTCAGGGTGTGCCCCGATCCGGATGTAATTCTGACGCGGACGTAATCTCCCGGTTTCATACCAGGCTCGCCGGGAAAAACACATTTAATGTTGGTGTCGGTCTTTCCCCTGAGAAACCCTTCGCCACGTGGGGCAGGACCTTCAACCAGGACCTCTTCGTTGCCGCCAATCCGAGCCTGGTTGTTTTCATAACTGATCCGCTCCTGCAAGTCAATCAGATTCTGCAGACGCTCTGCCTTCACTTCCTCTGGAACCGTGTCGCCAAATTTCCAGGCCTTGGTTCCCTCGCGCGGAGAGTACTTGAACATAAAGGCAGTATCGAACCGGACTTTTCTCATGATGTCGAGCGTGTCCTCATAGTCCGCATCGGTTTCGCCGGGAAATCCAACCATCACGTCGGTGGAAAGAGAGACACCCGGAATGATGCTTTTCATCTTATCGATCAGTTCAAGATACTCCGTCCGGGTATAGGTGCGGTTCATAGCAGACAGAATCGAGTCGGATCCGGCCTGAAACGGAATGTGAATGTAATTGCACAGGTTGTGGTGATCCCTGATCGCCGTCAGCACTTCATCGGAAAAATCCTTGGGATGGGAAGTGGCAAACCGGATTCTGATGGCCGGATCCACCGAAGCGGCCGCAACCAGAAGATCGGCAAAAGGTCGACCGTTATCATTGTATGAATTCACGTTCTGGCCAAGGAGCGTGATGTCCCTGATCAATCCTTCCTGAGAAATGGCCTTGATTTCGGAAACCACCGATTCGATGGACCGGCTTCGTTCGCGGCCGCGGGTATAAGGGACGACACAAAAAGTGCAGAAGTTATCACAGCCACGCATTACGGTGAGCCAGGCAGAAACCCCTTCGCTTCTCAGCGGAGTCAGGTCTTCGTAGGTTTCCTCGAGAGAGAGAAGGGTGTTGATGGCCTTTTCACCCAGTTTCGCCATTTCAATCAGACGGGGAACATCACGGTAGGCATCCGGACCAACGACCACATCGACCAGCTTTTCCTGTTCAATCAGTCGTTTTTTAAGACGTTCTGCCATGCAGCCCATCACACCGATAACCAACTCTTTTCCCTTTTGACGTTTCAGCGTGCGCATATTGGCCAGACGGGAAAACACGCGCTGCTCGGCATGTTCCCTGATCGAACAGGTATTGATAAAAATCAGGTCGGCATCATTGATGTCGGCGGTTACCTCATACTGGTCTTTGGCCAGAATACCAGCCACCAGCTCGGTGTCATTAAAATTCATCTGACAGCCATAGGTCTCGAAATAGACCCGGCCTTTCATTTCGTCCTTCATTCCCGTCCCATAAATAACCTGCAAAGGTATTGATCGGGGCGATTTTATTCAAAAAGGAGACCTGATCCTCCATCCGATTTGGAGAAAATAAAAAAGCCGGAAGGGCTGCTTCCGGCTTCTGTTTTAAAAAGGGGCTGTGGTTAAAGGCTGAAAAGCAGATCAACCGCTTTAACAGCGAGTCGCTTGCGCGATTCGGGAGTGTCGGTTGGTTCGACCAGGTTGGCGGTGCTCAGAAGCGGGTGCTTGGGAGACAGGGCCACTGATCCGGCATCGGAGCCGTCCTTGTTAATACGGTACACGTTAATCCCGTTAACCTTTACCTTGTGATCATGGGATTTAACCAGGATTTCGAGCAGGACGGCTTGTCCTTCACCGATGTTATCGGCTTTAATCACACTGGAAAGAAATTTCTTGCCGGCAGCAAAGGTCTGTTCCTGATTGGCCTCGGGCATAACATCCCAGGTCCAGTAAGATTGATCAAGAACTGCGTAGATTTTGTACTTTTCCCGAAGGGTTTCAATATGGCTCTTTGCAGAAGTATTGTCGACCAGCAACTGGTTGTCTGACCGGATAATCGTTGGATAAAACCGGACGTTCTGCTCCTGCAATTCGGCAATGGACTTTTCGATGTCGTAATCACATCCGGCAAAGGCCAGACAGATCGGAAGAATTCTTAAAAAATATTTCATATTTCACCACATAGTTCGACCCGGTACGCGAAAATACAAAATTCTTTTTACAATTCCACTCCGGTGTTAGATAAATCACAAAAACGGACAAGCATGGCTGTTATCGCGTTTTAATAAGAATTTACATGCACCGAGAAAGAAAAACCTCACTTAGAAAACCGGGATCGCGGGTTTGGCAAAAGAAAAAAAGCGGGTCATCAGAAGACCCCTTCAGAGCTCAGGCAGGCTCCGGTGACCGATTGGTGACATTCCGGATCAAACGCAGCCGGATAAGCATCATATAGACCCAGCAGCCCACACAAAAATTGACAAGCGCTTCCAGCAAGGCACAGACCAAAAGGACTATTCCAAGTACCAGAGCCGTCCATTCCAAGCCAGCCAGACCAGTCAGACCGATGCTGATCGAGAAGAGCAGGCCAACCGAAGCGGCAAACCGTTTGGGGGCCCGGTCCACGGGTTGGTCGGGCAATTGAAGCCGGTTAACCAGCTGATAGCTGATCCACCTCACGGGAGACCACTGATTCCAACCGGAAATGCGGAGGGCGAAATCGGCAGCAAGAAAAAGAAAAAGTGCGTACCACCCGGAAATCAGGCCGGCGATGGTAATCACTGAAATCTGGAGTGCGTTCAGGCGGACCACCGTCTGATTGACTGTTTTAAGATCGACTGGGCAGGAAGGAGCCATGATAACCTCTCAAATGAGTGTGCGTTTTATAATGATGGATCAATTGATCCGAGTGCCTGAAACAGATCAGCGGCAATATCATCCGGGTGTTCAAGTCCGACCGAAATTCTGATGAGACCGGGAGTAATGCCCACGGCCAGACGGTCGGCTTCTGAAAGTTTGGAATGAGTGGTGGAGGCCGGATGGGTGGCGGTGGTTCGTGTATCACCCAGATTGGCAGTATGGGATATCATCTTCAGATGATTCAGAAACTGCTGTCCGGCTGGTAAGCCGCCCCGGAGAATGAAAGAAACAATTCCGCCCCCGAGTTTCATCTGCCGTCTGGCCAGGTCGCTCTGGGGGTGCGAATCGAGAAAGGGATAGATCACACGCTCAACAGACCGGTCCAATTCGAGTTGCCGGGCAATGGTCATGGCCGACTGGCAATGACGGTCCATTCTGATGGCCAGGGTCTCGAGACTTTTCGAAAACAACCACGCATTAAAGGGAGACAGGGAAGGCCCTGTGTGCCTGGCAAAGAACCGGATGTCTTTCATAAGATCGGCTCTTCCGGCAATCAGACCGCCAATGGCACGTCCCTGACCATCAATGAATTTGGTGGCAGAATGGGTGACCAGATCAATTCCAAGGGTAATCGGTTGCTGCAGGTATGGTGTTGCAAAGCAATTATCCACCACCGAGATCAGCGCATTGGATTTGCAGAAGGTGGCGAGTTTTTCCAGATCGACCAGTTCAAGTCCGGGATTCGATGGCGTTTCCACAAGAAACAGCCGGCTGGAAGGGGTCAGGGCTGCAGACCAGCTGTCCGGTTCGGTCAGCGACACATACGTGGTGGTTATTCCCCATTTGGGAAGCAGCTGATTCAGAATCTGATGAGAGGAACCGAACAGGGCTTTTGAGGCCAGAATATGGTCTCCCTGCTTCAGGAGAGCGCCGAGAGTGGTGAATATGGCCGACATACCCGAGGCCACAGCCAAACCGTCCTCGGCCTGTTCCAGTTCGCAGATTTTTGAAATCAGTTCGGTGTTATTCGGATTAGAAAAACGCGTATAAATGTTTCCCTGAACTTCTTCAGCAAACAGCGCACGTGCTTGTTCGGCATCTTCAAACACAAACGAGGAGGTCATGTAAACGGGTACTGAATGTTCCCGGTTGGAGCTGCGTTCTGTCTGCTGCCGGATGGCGCGTGTTTCAAAATGTGGTTTCATCAGGCTACCACTTCGAAGGACCAGGTGATTGTGGCCGTTTTCTCGAGAGTCTTGGCCACCGAACAATATTTTTCCAGTGACAGGTCCACCGCACGCTTTGCCTGAGCCGGATCCACGGCCCCATGAATGACATAATGTGCGTGAATGGTTTGAAAAAGAGACGGTTCCTTGCCCGCTTCCCTTTCAGCATTTAACCGGACTTCCACCTGACCGACCGGCTGACGGCCTTTTTTCAGAATGCTGACAATGTCGATGGTGCTGCAACCGCCCATGGCCATGATCATCACTTCCATCGGTCGCGGAGCCAGACCCTGTCCACCGATTCCCGGTCCGGCATCCATCTGGATGGAGTTACCGGTTTCATTGGTTGCCTCCATCAGGTAATGGTCATTCAATCGTTTCAGGGTAATGTTCATCTGGTCTCTTTCTGGCGGAAATCCGCTATGGTGATACAAAAATAGGTCCGAAGATAGTTTGGTGTCAACGAAAAACAGGAACCATTCATTCGTTGTTACGGCAGAAGGAAGGGCTTCCGACCGAATAATACACTGACATTTAACACCGACACCACCTTTTGTCCGGTCGGAACAGGAACGCATGAAGTCTTCTTTGGCCGGGTCGGTATTCTTCCGTTGATAAACAAAACGGACCGGAAATAAGGCAGAGTCTTGTTTTTATAGACAATGGTGTTTCCTATTATTAACTTAAACAGCCTGATGAAGAGGGTAATTCCCATGAAGATCAAATCGCTACTGATCAGTTTACTGATCGCCTCACCTGTATTTGCACAGGATCCGACCATGTTGCAGGGTTTCTACTGGAATACCTATCCCGGCGGAACCTGGTATGACTCCCTAGCCTTGCGCGCTCCGCAAATGGCCCGGGCCGGCATCAAATCGGTTTGGTTACCTCCCTTAAGCAAGGGAAATGCCGGCAGTGCCGATGTGGGTTACACTCCTTACGATTATTATGACCTGGGTGAATTTGATTCCCGCGGAGGTGATCAGACCTCGGGATTCGGGGCCTACATACCAACCCGGTACGGGAGCTACACCCAGCTAAAAAATGCGGTAGACCGACTGCATGAAAATGGCGTTGAAGTGTATGCAGACATCGTACTGAACCACCGGTCGGGAGGAAGTTCAGAAATCAATCCCTATATCAATTACTATCCGGCCGGATGGGACGGATCGTTGTATTCCTTCATGGATAGCACCCTGAATCCGCCACAGCGGGTCACCTTCACCGCCTTTCCGCTGAGCAATGGCTCGGGACGGGTTTCCAGTCAGAAGGGGCAGGGGGCCCAGTATGTGTTTCCGAACGGATCCATCAATCCGGATAATACCTTCGACTTTTTCGGGTCTCAGTGGGGTTATTTCGAGTTTTACCGGAACACGTTTGCGTATGACAATGCCCTTCACGACTGGCACGGAAATCCGCTTCCGATGGGTGACAGTCTGATGGTCTGGGGAGATTGGCTGACCCAACGGCTTGGACTGGATGGCTACCGGTTCGATTTCGTAAAGGGAATTCACTGGGACTACCTGAAGAAATGGCTGGATTATGGATCCATGAAGGGCAAATTTTCGGTGGGCGAATTGTATGATGGCGATGCAGGCCGGCTGAAAGATTGGTTGAGTAAAATGACCGGTTCACAGGCCTCTGCATCGGTTTTTGATTTTAATCTGAGGTTCGGATATAAGGAGTGGTCCGATGCAGGACACAATTATGATGTCAGAAATCTGAATGGCCGGGGCCTGGTTAATCAGGGTGTATCGGGAACCAGAGTCGTGACTTTTGTCGATAACCACGATTTCGACCGTCTGGACTATCAGGGAAATCCGACCGGAGACGGACATTCACCGGTGATTGGTCACAAACCCATGATTTACTCACACCTGCTCACTCATCCGGGTTACGCCTGTGTCTGGTGGAGGGACTATTACTGGTATGGTCTGCGGGATGAAATCAATAAACTCATGGCCATCCGCAAAACCTATGTATCGGGTTCGCATGAAATTCTGACGGCACGCAACGATGTTTACTGGCCGGGGAATTCAACAGAAGATCCCAAACGGGTGTATGTGATGCGGCGATATGGAATCGGCGGGAAAACCGGTGTCATTTTCGCCATGAATAATTCAAGCCAATGGCCGATTGAAGTATGGGTTACCGCCTTTGACTGGGGTAATAAAAAGCTTTATGATATTACCGGAAATTCATCCGATACCCTGCAGGTCTATAATGACAACCGCGTGCTGATCAAGACCAAGGCCAACAGTTACCACATCTGGGTGCCCACCGACTTTGAAAAACCCTTTGTGACCGACGCGGCTGTGTTATCGGTGGAGGGATTGAATAAGTCCTTTTTCGAAGATGATTCCGTTTTGGTGTCTGCACGCATTGAAAACCAGGGGACTTTTACAGCCACCAATCTGCCCGTCACCCTGACGATTAAAAAATCAGGTACTCAGGTCCGGCAGGAGCAGGTTGTGCTGAGCAAGGTGCCTGGTGAGGATTTCCGGTCTGTGCGGTTTTCTGCCGTCAAGGGGCTGACCGAAGGAAGTTATACAGCCGTGGTTTCGGTAACTGTTGCGGGAGATGCTCAGCCCGCGGACAACCTGATGGAAGTGCCATTTACCATCGAAAAGCGTCCTGTTATTGCATCCTTCACGGTGGATGGCGATTTCTCTGAGCCCTGGTACCGGTTGATAGCCAATAAACAGAATGAAAACGCTGGCTTTGGTCCTGGGAAAGATGTGAGGGCCCTGTATCTCGGCTGGACGGATGATTCTCTCTATATCGGCATAGAAGGAGTGTTGGATCCATCCAATCCAAACGGAGATGGAATGGGGCTGATTCTGAATACAGAGGCCTGGGAGGGCGCGCCGGCAGGAACCCAGATCGGCAACGTGAAAGGGGCCGGCCATTTTTTGCAAGTGGGTGATTCAACTCTGTCTGCCACTTCCGAAAAATATAAGATGGACATGGAAACCGACCTGGCCTTTTCCATTCTGGCCGTCTCACAAAAGGCGGTGATTACGTTCGCAAGCTATCAGGGAACCAACACCCCGGTTGGCGGCATTCTGGCGCTGGCTGCCAATGGGGCTCCGCTTGATGGATCGGTGGCTGTTGCGGGTCCCGTAGCACATGCCTCCATCCCCGATCGGTCCTTCCGTTATGCCTTTAACAATGCAGGTGTAAAAAAGAAGGGGGTTGAGATCGCCATCAGTCGATCGGTTTTGGGTCCGTCCGATCCGGGGCTGGTTTCTGCCTTTGCTTTCATCCTGTCGGCCAATGCCTATTTCTCAAATGTGTCTGTCCCTGGCTTTGTGGTCGGCACGGCCGATACCTATAAAAATCTGGGATTCAATCCGGATTTCTCGACACTCGCCGGGGGACCGTATCGTTCATGCCCGATTGATATTGAAACTGGTGAGTTTGATGATGATTGCGTCTTCACTTCCGGACCGTTGATTTCGGTAAACAAGGATTCATTGTTGATTGAAATACCCGAAACAACCATTCGTGAGCGCAAGCTGATTATTTCTGAGGCGGGTCGGAACAAGATGGTGATTTCATCCGCCACCCTTACCCATCCGGCCTTCTCAGTCGAACCGGCATTCCCGGCCGAAATTCCCTTTGGCGGAAATCTTGAACTGACTCTGACTGCCGATGCCTCTCAGGTCGAAAAAGTGGGAGGATCTTATCCCGTCATCTACGATACGCTGGTCATTGTGAACAACTCAGAAAATAATCCGGAAGTGAGAATTCCGATCGAATTAACAGTGACAGCCTGGGTATCCGCTGATGAGGATAGCCGCCCCACGCAGTTTATGCTGAAACCCGCTTACCCGAATCCGTTCAATCCGGCAACGGTGTTGCCAATCGGTCTGCCAATGGCCTCGCAGGTGACCGTCTCATTAACCGATGTTCTTGGGCGGGTGGTCTGGCAACGCGATGCGGGAGTAGTGCCTGCCGGGTGGTCATCCATGACCATTCCCGGTGATGGATTGTCCTCAGGGTTGTACTGGATCAGAGTCACTGCCGGAAACCGTTCACTGGTACAGAAAGTGGTGTTTGTTAAGTGAGATCGCTTGCAGATGAACCGATGCAGACACCTGCCTGGTTCTCCTGGCTGACCGGCAGGTTCCGTTGGTTCTTTCCGGTGCTGCTGTCGGTTCTGGCCTTTTTCCTTTTCAACATGCTTGGACTGGAGGTTGGGAATATTGCCCAGACCGGCACCGACGAAAATCTCTTCCGCGATGACAAAGGCCGGGTGGTGGTCATTGCTGTATTTAAAAACGGAGCCAGTGACCGTGCCGGCATGAAGGTGGGCGATGTTCTTGTGAGCATCAACGGAAAAACCTTCAGAAACTCCCAGGAAGCAGACCGGATCCTCAAATCAAATCCACCAGGAACCGTTATGGAGTATGGGGTACTCCGTAATGGAATCCCGATGACTTTGTATGTAAAGGCGGTCAGTTTCGGCATTCCCATTCAGCTGGTGGCGGTATCCATCACGTTTGTCCTTTGTCTGATGGTTGGTCTGTTTGTGATTTATCAGGCACCTGCGCATTTGGGAGCTGTGTTGTTTTCGGGGGGTTTTATCCTCCTTTCTTTTTCGATCAGCGCCGCTTTTACCCTGAATACTCCTCTGCCGGGACAGTGGTCCATCGTCCTGCTTTTCACCGGATTGCCCATGCTGGTTCATGCTGAACTGTGGATGGTTCCTGATAAAAAATTCAAGCGTGTTCACCGGATCAATTACCTGATCGGAATCTCGTTATCGGTAATCAGCATGATCCTGTTCAGCTTTCAGTCGGTGGATCTGACAGTCAGAATCCTCTTTGTGGCCGTGGTGATCAGCTACATTGTGTTTAATTCGGTCCTTTCTGCGACGGCAATGGACAAATTCACCAGCCGGATGATGGCCGTGGCCTGGTCACTCTTCGGACTGGTTCTGACATTTATTTTTCTGGCGGGCGGTCCGTTTGGGGCACCGGTCTTTTTTGCCTTGTTCCTGACTGCTGCAGTACCCTTAACATACGCCATTCTCATTGTTCGCGGACGTGTGTTTGGTATTGACCGGATTCTTCGGAGGAACATCCAGTACTATCTTTTAATGACGGTCATCGTGATCGGGCTGATTATTGGTTTTTATACGCTGGCACATCTCGTGACCAATGTTGAGCTGAATGGAATGTCCTTCAGATGGTCCCCTACCACGTTGGAAATCCGGTTTGATCCGCAGCCGAGACCTGGTTTTTCGGAAAGACCATTTTTCATTCTGGGCGGTGTGGTCATTTTCCTGGTGGTCTGGTGGGCGGGAAAGCTGATCAGGGGGCAGATGGCCCGCTGGTTTTTTAAAGATGAAATCAATTATAACCAGGCATTTAACGACTTTTCGGCTCGGATTACCGGTCAGTTGCAGGTGGACAGGCTGGCTTCGATTGTGACCGAAGATTATGTAAATGTTCTCAGGGTAAAATCGGCCTGCCTTTACATTCTTCGGGGTGATCTGCTTCAGCTGGCAGCAAAAAGCGGTCAGTCAGCTGATATCCCTGCCGGGATGCTCAGTCCCAATGATTTGCTGGTTGGCAGGGAACCCATCCGCCACCCTGTCGCTCCCGTTCAGGTGGCCGGTGGCAGGCAATGGTTCCCCTCGTCGGTACATTTATTGGTTCCCCTGATTGTAAAAGACCGGTTGATTGGATTGGCCGCATTGGGAGAGAAACGCTCGGAAGCCTGGCTGAATGCAGCTGACATCGAGTTTGCTGAATCGCTGGGCCGGACTGCTGCTGTGGCCATTGAAAACGCACGGTTGACCGAGGAAACCATACAGGGTGAACAGCTCAGGCGGGAACTGGATCTGGCACGGGATATTCAGCAGGCACTTTTACCCGACCACGTTCCCGTGGTTCCTGGTCTGGATGTAGCCGGTTTTTATCTGCCTGCCAGTACCGTTGGCGGTGATTATTATGACTTCCTGAGACCAGTTCCTGAAAACGACTCCCTGATCGGTTTGCTCGGTGATGTGGCTGGAAAAGGGGTGTCTGCTGGTCTGATCATGACCCGGCTCCAGGGAATTCTGTCAGCCTCGGTATCTCTGCCGGGCTTGTCACTGAAGGACCTGTTCTGCCAGGCCAACCGGCTGTCCTTTACCGATAACCGCAAATCCTTCATCACACTGGCAGCGCTTCAGTATAAACCATCCACCGGTCAGATAGAGGCCTGCAGAGCAGGTCATTTACCTATTCTGCGCTGGAAAGCATCCGATCAGACCATTCACCGCTACATTCCGTCGGGACTGGCGCTTGGAATGGCCGGATCCGATCGGTTTGAAGAATTGCTGGAAACATTGTCAGAACCAGCCGAACCGGGTGATTACTGGGTTCTGGTTTCCGATGGGATTACCGATGCGGCACCCCTGAACGGACCCGAGTTTGGATTGCAGGGAGTGGAATCGGTGCTTCACCGCGAGGCGACGCGGCAACTGTCGGCATCGGATCTTTGTCTACGGATTATTGGTGCCCTGAGCAGTCATTGCGAAGGTCATCCGCCGGGTGATGACTGCACCATGGTGGTATTCAGAATTGGCCCGTCCCCTCAGATCTGAATCACCACTTTCCCGAATTGCTGGCCGGAATCGGCTCGTTCCTGGGCCTCGCGAACCTGACTCAGCGGGTAAATTGAATCGATGCACGGATTCAGTTTCCGTTCGGCGATGAGCTGAACAAGGTCGGGAAGGACGGCCTTGGGACCCATGGTGGAACCGAGCAGAGAAAGCTGGCGAAAGAAAATGTGTCTCAGATCGATTGCGGCATCCCATCCCGTTGTGGCTCCACAGGTAACGATGGTCCCGCCATATCGGGTCATGGCAATGCTGTCGGGAAGGGTGATTTTTCCCGTGTGTTCAAAAACCAGATCCACGCCCGATTTACCGGTCTGGGATTTTACCCATTGAACGATATCGCTGGCCCGTGAATCATAAACGGCATCGGCGCCAATGCCCAGAGCGCGTTGTCGTTTCCCGTCGGTTGCAGCAACTGCAAGCACCCGGGCCCCGTAGAGTTTCGCCAGCTGGATGGCGGCCGTTCCCACTCCCGACCCGGCTCCCCAGACAAACAAGGTTTGACCCGGTTGAATCTGGCCCTTTCTGACCAGCATTTGCCAAGCGGTCAGATAGGTCAGCGTGGCAGCCGCTGCTTCCTCGAAAGAGACGGTGTCGGGAAGCGGATAGACATCCTGAACCGGTGCGGTCAGATACTCCCGGTGAGCACCCTGGGTGGATTCTCCCCTGATGTGGTACTGCCGGCAGTAGTTGTCCATCCCGTTCCTGCAGGACTCACAGACGCCGCAACTGGTCCCGGGAGAAATGAAAACACGATCCCCCGATTTGAAATGAGTGATTCCCGGACCCACTGCCTCCACCACACCAGCAGCATCACATCCCGGGACAATCGGGTATGGAGTTCTGGGAAGGCCTTTCCGGACCCAGATATCGAGATGATTGATGGAAGAGGCTTTGACTTTAATCATGACCTCACCCGGACCCGCAAGCGGAACCGGTGCATCCGTCAACTGAATGACTTCGGGGCCTCCGGGAGCGGAAATGACAATCTGTTTCATATTCCTCTCAGATCAGGGGTTCCAGGAAACCATCCAGCGACTGGTATAAATCGTTGATGGAATGAATGGTTACCACACCCTCGGTTTGTGAGTGGCCCGGTGAAGTGAGCAAATGCCTGAATCCCAGCTTTCTCGCCTCCTGAAGACGCTGATCCAGATTCGCCACCGGCCGTATCTCTCCGCCCAGACCGACTTCCCCAATCAGACAGACCTGACGCGCCACCGGCCACTCGCGGAACGAGGACAGGATGGCTGCACAGACGGCCAGATCAACACCGGGATCTTCCAGACGGAATCCGCTGGCCACATTCAGGAAGATATCCTGGGTTCCAAGCGGAATGCCCAGACGTTTTTCAAGGACTGCAATCAGCATCGTCAGCCGGCGGGAATCGAGACCGTTGGCGTTTCGCTGCGCAAAGCCATAATTGCAGGGGGTAACCAATGATTGAATTTCCACAAGAAGAGGTCGCGTGCCTTCCATGGTCACACCGATAACCGACCCGGGAATTCCCCGGCTGAATTCCGAGATAAACCAGGAGGCCGGATTGGGTATTTCGGTGAGACCGCGGGGACCCATATCAAACACCCCGATTTCATTGGTGCTTCCATACCGGTTTTTAAGGGCACGCAGAATCCGGAACTGATGGTTCCGGTCTCCTTCGAACTGGAGGACCGTATCGACCAGATGTTCGAGTACCCGGGGTCCGGCCAGATTTCCATCCTTGGTGACATGACCCGTCAGAAACGTGGTGATTCCTGCCGATTTGGCCATGGTCAGGATGGCAGCAGCACACTCCCGCACCTGTGAAACACTCCCCGGTGCACTGGCCAGATCGGGCAGGTAAACAGTTTGAATGGAATCGATGATCAGAAGGGCGGGATTCAGTTTGCGGCATTGATCCAGAATCTGGGACAAGTTGGTTTCGGCCAGTAAAAACAGGTTGTCGGGATCAACACCAAGCCGTTCAGCACGGTTTTTGATCTGAAAAACCGACTCTTCAGCAGATACATACAACACCGGACCTGTGCCCCCGGGAAGGGAGCCGGTCATTTGCATCATTAGAGTGGATTTACCGATTCCGGGATCGCCTCCGATGAGATTGAGGCTTCCCGACATGATGCCGCCGCCCATGACGCGGTTAAACTCGGCGAAATGGGTTTGGACGCGATCACCTTCCACCGACCGGATGGACTTCAGTGGCTGCGGGCCACCCGATGCAGTGGCTGGCTGGCGATGAAGGTGAGCGGAATCGGTTTTCTTCTTCGTGCCGGATTCGACCACCTCTTCAAGCAGGGTGTTCCATTCCCCGCAATCGGGGCATTTTCCCATCCATTTCGGGGTCACCGACCCACAGGACTGACAGACATATTGAGAGATTAAACGGGCCATGACCGAAAATGGCGAAATCGTTTATGAAAGCAAAGGAAAAGCCAGGGTCCGGAGCTCAGGTGGATTTGCCTTGTACAAAACGGATCAGCCTGACAATCAGCCAGCGCGGAGTTAACCGGACCGTGAAGGTAAGCAGGACATTCAGTCCGCCATGTATGGCAACGGCTTTGCCTTTCATCATGGCTTTATAACCATACTTTGCAACCGATTCCGACGATGGAAACCGACGCAGGCTGACCAGACGGCTTCCCTTCAATGAGGCTGCCTCCTGGAACCCGCTTTCTGTCGGACCCGGGCAGAGCGCAGTGACGGTTACTCCCTTGTCGCGGACCTCATTATTCACCGCCTCTGAAAAGTGGAGCACATAGGCCTTGGTGGCATAATACACCGCCATGGTCGGTCCCGGCTGAAACGCAGCTGTGGAGGCCACATTCATAATCCGTCCCGATCCGCGGGCCACCATGTCTTTTAAAAATAGCTTGGTGAACTGGGTGAGTGTGGTGATGTTCAGCTGAATCATCTTTTCCTCCCGTTCCCAATTGGTTTCATGGAAAAACCCAAACTCTCCAAAACCGGCATTGTTGATCAGATAATCAACAGAAATGGATTGATTTTTTAGTTCATTATAAATCGTCCGGGCCGCATCTGGTAAAGACAGATCGGTTGCAAAAAAGGTCACCCTGACCTTCCATCTTTGTTCAAGTTCCGATTTAAGGGCCGAAAGACGGTCGGCACTGCGTGCCACCAGAACCAGATGGTCACCCTTGGAGGCATGGACCCGGGCGAGTTCAAGCCCGATGCCGCCGGAGGCACCCGTGATCAGGGCTGTTTTTGATGTGTTCATAAGCAATGAATTCCTGTTAATGAAGAAGTTTATTCATCAAACACGGGAAACAGGCTATCCGTTCTCGGGAAAAGGGGGAATAATGAAAGAGGCCGGCGAACCGGCCTCCGAAAGGTTATTTCTTGGTGAACTGATTGTATTTGACGTCGAAAGACCCGTTGGTTACGCTGATGACCGTTCCGTTCGGATCGCCGCCTTCGGTGGCGTCAAATGAGAAGGTACCCGAAGCGATTTTTCCGGAAGTATCCCATTTGGTCATGTTGATGGTACCCGAATTTTCCTTATAAGAAACATAGATTTTCGTGTTGGATCCTTCGGTGACGGTTAAGGTGGCATACACAGTCCCGGTTTCAACCCCAACGGAGCGAGTTCCGGTCTTGGGCTGATAGATGGACAGGGATATCTGTTTCTGCTTTACGGTGGTCCCTTCGACCTTGTAGGATTGACCATAAATGACAAGCCATTCGTTGTTGTAAGCAGCATAGGCATAGGAGGCGCCAGAGTTAGATGTCCAGCTTTCCGACCCGATTTTGGCCGAAACTACCCCTGCTCCGATTTGTGTTCCTCCGCCTCCGCCGTTGTCATCGTCCGAGGAGGTTGATTCTTCGCAGGATGTCAGACCAAAGCTGAGTAACAAAATTGGAAGCCAAAGTAATTTTTTCATAGTTCTCTCCGGTTGGTTAGGTGGTTAAAGATATTCATGTCTGGTAAAAACAAAAAACAGGATTAACAGATCTTCATGTGCTTTGTTGTTTTTGTGAAGTAAATCAAATCCCAATCCGTCAGAAGGCACCGGAAAGTTCAGAGAAATGGATTATGTTTCGGTCGGAGCAATCCGGCTTGTTCAGGTGCTGATTGGCGTCCGGAGCTCAGAAAGCATCAGAAGGGGTTATTCAATGGGCGCCAGTTTACTGGCATAGGGTTGAAAGGCCATGTCGAAAGACCCATTGGTGATGGTGAGTTTTTCCCCGCTGAGATTGCCATCTGCTACGACCACAATCGAAAAGGTCCCGATGGCTGACCGGATATTGGAATCCAGCTTGGTAAGTGTGATCGTTCCTGAATTGGTGCTGGCAGACATATAATACCGGGTGGAAGATCCCTCCGAGATGGTCACCAATGCATAAACATTACTGGTTTCCGGTCCGACCGTTAAGGCTCCGGTCTTTGGGAAGCGGATGTACAGGGAAATTTTCTTTTTGGTAATCACTGAACCGACTGTATCAGCCGATTGACCCGAGAGGAGCAGCCAGTCATTGGCGAGTGCGCCGTAGATATAGGGAGATCCGGCCTCGGAAGACCAGGCCTCTGACCCGATGGTGGCCTTGAAGGTTCCCGATCCGATGGCTCGCTTGGTTGGTTCAGACGACCCGAATGAAGACCCTTCGTCACAGGAAACCAAAGGAACGCAGATTAACAGGATTGAGAAAAGGTGTAGTGTTTTCATAAGTATCCCGGGCATACGATGAGTCAGAGATTTTGTTCCGACCAAAAAAAAGTACGAATTGGTCCCGATGTTCGCAAGTGGATAAAAATGGGAAGGACGGCTTCTTCCGGGGTTATCTGATCATCACATCAAAAATTCCGTGGTCCACGTCAATGGTGCTGATCTGTCCGTTGAAAACATGTGAGGCAGTAAATTGGAAGCTTCCCGACAGTATCTTCAACTGAGGATCATACCGGGTAATGGTCAGGGTACCTGATTGGCCATCCGGAACCAGGAAGGTTGTATTGGTAGAAGATCCGTTTGATCCCGGAACCGTTTCAACCCGGTTAAAGGAGGCAGCCCCGGTGGTGATCGGCCAGGTGCCCGGTCCCTGCGGATTCACATACAACCGGATGGTTTCGATGATCTGTGTTCCATTCTGAAGGATGGTCTCTCTGATTCCGGTGACTGTCAGTCCCGCAGAAGTGGATGATGCAGAAGCAGCATAATTGGCAAGTGGTGAGTAGAATCCGGCCACCCAGCGTTTCCCGTCCACAACGGCTCCCATGGTTCCTTCCCCGGTACGGGTGGCAGGAACACCGCTGACCGTTCCGTTTTCCTCCCGGTCATCGAGCGACAGATTCTGAGAGCAGGCCGTCAGGAAAAACATACCCAGTAAGCCGAGAAAAACACAGATTGTTCGCATCACTCTCCACCAGCTCTAAAACCATCATTTATGGCTCCAGACTGAAGGTAGTGAAAAGTTTTCTGAGAGGTAAGACCAGGAAAGGCCGGTGTGTTATCAGAAGAAGAGCTTAAATACACCTGAGCGCAAGTGATACTGGCGGGGTAATGTTTCCCCCGGAAATACCTCACCGCAGCGGATTTCGAACGAGGCTTTTATATATCGCTCAGCCTGATTGTGCTCGTAAATGGTTATGGTGGAACCAGAATAAATTCTGGCATATCGATAAGTCTGAATAACGCCCTTGTTGCGGATAAACACCCCAAATTGGATTTGGTAATTTGGGACGGGCAGAGTGTGTTCCCCTACCGTTACGTTTCTGAGTGTGAAACTGATTTGTTCCAGCCTGGACAGCTGACTGGATGGTATCTGGGTCTCCCTGTTATAACTAAACGTGTAGGTTCCGGGTGAGTAAACGGTGTGGATTTCTTTAAAACCAGGATCGTTATACGACGAAAAATTCCCGCTCAGAAACTGAATTGAATCGCTTCCCGGAGACAGAACCGATAAGGCCATGACCGCGATTCCATTCCCGGGTCTGAGTGGTAACGGGGAATCCTGCCGGGTAATGATGACGTCATCATCGTCTCTGAGTAAGGTTTCCTCTGTGCAGGATAAATACAGAAAGGCCGGAAACAGAACCAGTAAGCGGAAAAGGAGTTTCATAGAAAACCTCAATGACCTCAGGACATCCGAAAAGTAGAGTTTTTCCGGATTTTTTTCAATTCAGTTTATACGGATTGAAAGTCCCTGTAATAATCCTGAATGGAACGAACCACCCAGTTTTCCTCGAGGGTCCGGTAGATTCCCTTCACGGCGGCCTGCGCTCCGCTGATGGTGGTGATCACCGGCACTTTGTGCAGAATGGCTGCAGACCCGATGGCGTTTTCATCAAAACGGGAGGAGGCACCGAGGGGGGTATTGATCACCATGGCAATCTCCCCGTTTTTAATCATGTCCACAATGTCGGGACGGCCTTCATTCACTTTATAAACCGTTTCCACCTCGTACCCATGTGAACGCAGATAATTGGCGGTGCCCGCTGTGGCTTTCAGATTGAATCCGAACCGGGCCAGACCATCAATGGCCTGCAGAAGCCGGTCACCCTTGTCGCGGTTGTTCACCGAAATAAACACGTTTCCTTTTTTGGGAAGCCGGTTTCCGGCACTCAGCTGAGATTTGGCAAAAGCCCCGCCAAAGTTGGGCGAAATACCCATGACTTCACCGGTTGATCTCATCTCGGGTCCTAAAAACACACCGGCATTGGGAAACTTGCTGAACGGGAACACCGATGATTTCACCGACACATATCCCCGGTAGGTGAAGGGAGGCAGTTTCATGTCCTTCAGTTTTTCCCCGGTCATGACCCGCGCTGACACTTTTGCAAGAGGAACCCCGGTCGATTTCGATACAAACGGGACCGTACGGCTGGCACGCGGATTCACTTCAAGAATGAAGACCTGATCACCCTGCTGGGCAAACTGAATGTTAAGCGGACCCACCACCTGAAGGGCTTTGGCAATCCGTTCGGTGTAATCCCGGATGACATCCAGTTTCTGAGTGGCAAACTGCGGCGGTAGTACCGAAGTGGAATCTCCCGAGTGAATGCCGGCTTCCTCGATGTGTTCAAGTATTCCGCCGATATAAACGGTTTCTCCATCACAGACAGCATCCACATCGAACTCGATGGCATTTTCGAGAAACCGGTCGATCAGTACCGGATGCTCACCGCTGACCTCGATGGCCATTTTCATGTAATTTTCGAGTTCATTGGTCGAGTGGACAATCTGCATGGCCCGTCCGCCAAGAACGAAGGAAGGCCGCACCAGAACGGGATATCCGATCCGTTCAGCAATAACTGAGGCTTCGGCAAAGGAAAAGGCGGTACCCCAGGCTGGAACAGGAATGCCCAGCCGGTCGATCAGGTCACCGAATTGCTGGCGGTCTTCCGCAAGCGCAATCCCGGCAGGGGTGGTCCCAAGTATCGGCGTTCCGGCATCATAAAGCCGCTGGGCCAGTTTCAGCGGTGTCTGACCGCCAAACGTTACAATCACTCCATCGGGCTTTTCGAAATCGATGATGTTCATGACATCCTCGAAGGTGAGAGGCTCGAAGTACAACCGGTCGGTGGTGTCATAATCGGTCGAGACCGTTTCAGGGTTGCAATTGATCATGATGGCTTCGTACCCTTTTTCCTTCAGGGCGAAGACGGCGTGAACACAGCAATAGTCAAACTCGATACCCTGTCCGATCCGGTTCGGACCGCCACCCAGAATGATCACCTTCTTTTTCTTACTGGCGGTCGGCTCATTGTTTCCATCGTAGGTCGAATAGAAATAGGGAGTCTGCGCCTCAAATTCGGCCGCACAGGTATCCACCGACTTGAAACCGGGGATGATACCGTGTTGTTTCCGTTCATCCCGGATGGCGAGTTCGGTTTTTCCGGTCAGGACAGCAATCTGCTTGTCGCTGAATCCGTAGGCCTTGGCTTTCTGAAGAAGGTCTTTGCTGATCATGCTCACTGATATTTAATTTCTACTGAAAAGGTGACGGTGACTTCCTCACCCGCAGCGACCGGCACATCGGTCCAGGCGGCAGAAGAACTTTCGCGGGTAAACTTGTGTGAGGAATTGGTGATTTTCCAGTCACCTCCCACCGGTGCGTAATACCGGATGGTCACGGGTTCTGTTTTGCGGTTACGGAGGGACACTTCATAAGAAGCAACCTGACCGCTTCCAATCCGGAAGTTTTCGACGCTGATCTGCCTGCCAGAAGCAACCACATCGAAGGCACTTCCTACCGAAAATTTCACGGTTTCTTTATCGGGTGTATGCCGGATGATATCTTCGCCCAGCAATTGCTGGCGCCCTTTACTGTCTGCCTTGAACAGGCGCAACGTTCCCTGCGGGAGCGGCCGGCCCAGTTGATTCTTACTGGTGTTGTCAAATTCATAGGAAACCATGGCCGGTGTGGTGGGACTGTCGGTGCCGCTGTACAGATTCAGGTCCCGCACAATGAACCGCTTGGTCACCTCCATGCCATCTGCCGAAAACAACTGGACCTGTTTGGTCTGATTCATCCCCAGATCGGTGGGCTGATCGAGGGTGTACAGATAGTAATCGGAAAGATTTTCCTGTTCAAAAGCAGGGGCTGAAACTACAAGACCGTCCTTCATCACATAAGCCGTTTCATTCCTACGATTATAAGAGCGTGTTGCCCGTTTCACTTCACCGGCTACCAACTGCAGGGTGACGTTATCGAAACGGGTACCCGACTCGTTAGTAAGCGTTACCCAGCTGGTCATGTCCAGTTTTTTTTCATCCTGGGTTAAAACCAGTACATAATCGGCAGACCAGCTCATACCGTTGGTCTGATAGGAAACTTCCACCGGCACTTTACCGGCTGACTCGGTATTCAATTTCCATATCAGCGTGGGTTTCGAATACAAATTATCGGGTATGGTTGAAACTACCACCCGGCCGGGAAGGCCGAGGGAAATTTCATTACCGATCTGGTATACGGGGCCATCGTTGTTGGCGATCAGGGTTGCGTCGACAAGTTCCTCCTTTCCATCACCTGTCTGACGGAAAACCTTCACCTTTTTCCCGATGTATTTATCCATCAGCCGGGAGGAGGAAATGAGATCAAACTCATAATTCTGTTCGAAAACCAACAATGGGGCTTTTGAATCGGTGGATTTCACACGTACGGTCTGAGGGACAATACCGCTCGCCACATCCTCATACCGAAGGTTAGATATTCCCTTTGGCAGGTTCAGGGTTCGGTTTTCGCGAACCACTCCCATATGGTTATTATAGATGGTAACCGATACCGACTGCCGGTCTTTATCGGTGGAAACAGCCTGCTGGGCTGGCGCAGTCAGCGGCAGACTGATGAGGGTGATCAGGACAAGTGCGTGTTTCATGTGTGCTCCTTGGTTTTCCGGTTGTACCGGTTTCAGCGGGCAGGGTTCCCGGTGCTCAGCGACAGAAGGGCCTTTTCAACTTCAACGATTTCAGACATCTGATGTAAGAACCAGGGGTCAATCCCGGTTATGCGGTGGATGTCGGCAATGGAAAAATCAAGCAGCAGTGCATAACGAACGTAGAACAAACGCTGCGGGTTGGGAACCGACAGTTTTTCCTTCAGTTCATTCAGGAACAAATCCTTTTCACGGGCCGTCAGCGACAGAATATCCACCACATCTTTGCCATCGGCACCCAGACCATGGCGTCCGGTTTCGAGGGAACGGAGCGCCTTCTGAAGCGCCTCTTTAAACGTCCGTCCGAAGGACATGACTTCTCCGACCGATTGCATCTGGATTCCCAGCCGTTGCCGTACCGATTTGAATTTTTCGAAATCCCACCGTGGAATTTTCACCACGGTGTAATCGATGGTGGGCTCAAAACAGGCGGGTGTTTTCCGGGTGATGTCATTCAGGATTTCATCGAGGGTATAACCCACCGCCAGACGGGCAGCAATTTTCGCGATGGGAAAACCGGTCGCCTTAGAAGCCAGAGCCGAGGACCGGGAAACCCGCGGATTCATTTCGATGACCCTGACGGCTCCATTGGCCGGATTCACGGCGAACTGGATGTTGGACCCGCCGGTTTCCACTCCGATTTCACGGATGATCCGGATGGAATAATCGCGGAGCACTTCATATTCCTTGTCGGTAAGGGTCTGGGCCGGGGCAACTGTAATGGAATCACCGGTGTGAACTCCCATGGGATCGACATTTTCGATGGAACAGACGATCACAACATTGTCCCGGCGGTCACGCATGACCTCGAGTTCGTATTCCTTCCAGCCGATGACTGATTCTTCAATCAGCACTTCCGAGGTAGGTGACAGTGTAAGTCCCCGGTGAACGATTTCCTGGAATTCCTCCATGTTGTAGGCAATGCCGCCGCCGCTTCCGCCGAGTGTGAAGGAGGGGCGGATAATGGTCGGAAATCCGATTTCCTCGACAATCTGAAGGGCCTCAGCCATGGTGTAAGCAAATTTTCCACGAATGGTTTCCACCCCGCAATTGGCCATGGCGCGGGTGAACTCTGACCGGTTTTCGGCCTTCTTGATGGCCTTCAGGTTGGCACCGATCAATTGAACACCGTAACGGTCAAGAACACCCGACTCGGCCAGTTCCACAGCCAGATTAAGGGCGGTCTGCCCCCCCATCGTGGGAAGTATGGCTGAAGGCCGTTCCTTTTCGATGATTTTTTCGACAAAATCGGCAGTCAGAGGTTCAATATAAGTGGCATCGGCAAATTCGGGATCGGTCATGATGGTGGCCGGATTGCTGTTCACCAGAATCACCCGGAATCCTTCCCGCTTCAGAACGGTACAGGCCTGGGTGCCCGAGTAATCAAATTCGCAGCCCTGACCAATAACAATCGGGCCGCTTCCAAGGAGTAATATTGAGGTGAGATCGGTACGTCTGGGCACTGGCGTTCCCCGTTTTTAAAAAATCAGGCAAATATAACGGATTTGTCCCCTGCTTTTCGATTTTTCAGTCCGTAAAAAAATGGAAGCAACTGTGGAACAAGCCGGGTTATCCACAATTTTCCAACCGGCAGGTGCCGGGACTGAAGAAGGCTTCCTGTAAAAAGCAACTAAAAGGACTCTTTTAGGTGAGCGGGAGATAAGTTGTTGTAAATAATAGACTTACGATTTAACCTGTGGTTCATGCCGGGTTCATAATTCCATTGATCTTCAATGAGATACCAGCAGGATTGTTACCCGGGTCGATTTTCGTCACAAGTTATCCACAGGTTATTCATGGCTGTGGATAGCAGGGTGGCCAGAACAGGGTTCTGGTAGGGTTCCTGATGGGAAAGGTGTATTTTCAACCCCATGAGCACCTGGCCTGCCACCGACACCCATGCCCACCTGTACTGGGAAGATTTTGCCGAACCGGTTCCCGATCTTCTTGAACGTGCGCGGCTGGCCGGAGTGGAAACCATAATCGTTCCGGGAACCAATCTGGAGACCAGTTTAAAGGTGCGTGATCTGGTCGGGGAACATGCCGGCGTGTATGGCGCTGCGGGAATCCATCCGACCGATGTGGCCGAAATCGACGAGGAAACGCTTTCAGAAAACCTGAGGCACCTGCTGGATCACCCTTCCATGGTTGCCGTTGGTGAAATCGGTCTGGATTATTACTGGGACATCACCTATAAAGAAAAGCAGAAGCGTCTGCTGCATCAGCAGATTCAGCTGGCTCTGGAACTGAACAAACCGGTTATTCTTCACAACCGGCAATCTGACGAAGACCTTCTTGATATCATCCGCGACTACCGAGGTTCGGGACTGAGGGGCATTTTCCATTGCTTCAGCGGCAATGAGGCCGTTCTGAGGGAAGCGCTGGCGAATCCGGGTTTTTACATCAGCTTTGCCGGAAATGTCACGTATAAAAACTCGACCCTGCGCCACCTGTTGCCGCTGATTCCCATCAACCGGCTTCTGACAGAAACCGATGCACCTTTTCTGGCCCCGGTTCCCTACCGGGGAAAGCGGAACGAACCAGCCATGATTACCGCAACCATTGAACACATGGCCTCGGTTCTTGATTTAACCCCGGGTGACATTAACCGGAACGTGGGAACCTCGGTTCATTCCCTGTTCGGTATCGGAACGGGGCCCAAACCCGCGATTGCCTTTACCATCGGGAAACGCCTGTATATCAACCTGACCAATCGCTGCACAGCTAACTGCATTTTCTGTGACCGGTCCTCCGACACCATTCTTCATGGGTATGAAACCCGGCTGGATCACGAACCATCGGTCAGTGAGGTACTGGCGGCCCTTCCCGATCTGACCGGCCTGTCCGAAGTGGTATTTGCCGGACCTGGTGAACCCTTTATCCGGCTTCACGACCTGATGACCCTGGCACGTCTTTTCAGAGAACAGGGTTTGCCCGTCCGCGTGGTTACCAACGGGCACGGATTTCTTCTTCATGACCGGAATTTTCTGGATGACCTTACGGGTCTGGTGGATCGTCTTTCGGTTATTCTGCCAACGCTGACTCCATCGGACTATCAGGTTCTGATGAGACTGAAGGAAGAGGGCGTCTCTTTCACGGGCCTGCTCGATTTTGCCCGGCAGGCCCGCCACGTCATCCCGGAAGTGGAATTTGTCCATCGTCTCGATCCGCTCGACCGGACCGGCATGGAGCTGAAAGTGCTCGAGGGAATTCCCATCCGTCTTACTTCGTTGTATCATCTGGTCTGACACGCTTTTCAGACGCGAAACCTTTTTATGATGATACCAAGTCCGGATTCCATGATGATAGATCTGACCAACGAAGGAACCATACTGAAAACAGCCAGAACCATCGCCGTTCTGGGAGTGAAACCCGACCCGGATGAAGTTTCAAATGAGATTTTCCGGTTTCTGATGGATAAGGGCTACCAGGTGGTTGGCGTGAATCCGCGGGTGGCCGGTACCCGCATTCAGGGAAGACCGGTGTATGCGACCCTTGCCGACATTCCTCATCCGGTCGATATCGTGGATATCTTTCGTGCACCGGCACACCTGCCGGGCCATGTTCCCGATCTTCTGTCCATGACACCACGGCCACCGGTGGTGTGGTTTCAGCAGGGAATCCGGAATGATGCGGTGGCCGAAACCCTCACCCGGGAAGGCATTCATGTTATTCAGGATTATTGTATTCTGGTTGCCCATTCGGTTAACCGGCACATCATCAACAGTTAACCGGACCCCCAAAAACCCCCTTCCGATCTGTCCTTGCAATGGGCTTCAATAAAAGCCTTTCCACTTCTTAACACGAATTTTACAAAAAAGAGTTGACAAAACAGCCAGATATCACGACTTTTGTTAGTAGAAACGCTTCCATTTAAGCACAAGGGGAATGGCAAAAATGGCAAAAGCAAAAACAACACCGGCCGAAAAACCGGTTAAAGCTGAACCGAAAAAGACTGCAACCAACAAATCTGCTGCAACCAAGCCAGCGGCTGAAAAAAAGCCAGCTGCGGCAAAAGCCACCGCAACAGTAAAGAAACCGGCCGCAAAAAAAACCGTGACGGCCGCGCAGATTGCAGAACGGGCGTATGAAATTTTCCTCAGTCGCGGCGGCCAACCCGGAGATGAAGTATCCGACTGGCTGCAGGCTGAAAAAGAACTCAAGTCTTCCAAATAACTCTTTCCTGCCTCGATTACTTCCTTCCGTTTGATTGCGATTGCAGTCCGTCGGGTCTCCGGCGGACTGTTTTTTTTTAACCCAAACGGAACCCTGCCGGACCACATATGATTTTATGACCGGTGACTGTTACCTTTGCCCCCCGGGAGTCCTTTCATGACCGACTTTTTTCAATCTGCAGATACGTGGATGTTTTATGCCATCAATCATGGCATGAGCAATCCGTTCTTCGACTGGCTGATGCCACTGATCACCGACCGGACCACCTGGTTTCCGGTTTGGGCGCTGGTGGTGGTTGCGCTGGTGGTGGTTTACGTGCGGCAAAAGCTGTATCATGGACTCTGGAGTTTGCTGCTGATTGCGGTGATTATCACGGCCGGTGATCAGGTCAGTTCGTCTCTGATTAAACCGACCGTGGAAAGAATCCGTCCATCCAATGCTCTTGAAGACGTGAATCTGCTGGTTCCCCGTACCAAGTCCTACTCCTTTCCATCCTCCCACGCCACCAACTTCTTTGCGGCAGCAGCCTTTTTCACCTGGCTGGTTCCCCGCGGTTGGATTTTTTATTTCCTGATTGCCATGACAGTCAGTTTATCCCGGACCTATGTCGGGGTCCACTATCCCGGTGATCTTCTGGGAGGGGCCGTGCTGGGTGTTGCCGCAGCAGTGACAGTCATTGCCGGCTACCGTGTTCTCGAAAAACGCTTTAACTGGCCTTCCATCATTATTAAATAGGTTTCTGCATGTTTGAATGGTCTGCGTCTCCGGTTCTGGTTTCCATCGGTCCCTTCGATATCCGGTGGTACAGTCTCATGTTTGTTCTGTCCTTCGGAATTGGCTTTTATCTTCTGAAAAACATGGTGGTTTCAGAAAAGAAACCAGAAAGCATCATGGACCCCATTCTGCTGGTTCTGATGATTTCAACCATCGTAGGCGCCCGGCTGGGACATACCCTTTTTTACGATCCGGGATATTATCTGTCACACCCCATCGAGATTCTGAAGGTTTGGGAAGGCGGTCTGGCCAGCCATGGCGCTGCCATTGGTATCCTGCTTGGTCTGTGGTGGTTTGCCCGCCGCACACCGGGGATCACCTTTCTCTGGCTGGTGGACAGGGTGGTGATTGTGGTCGCCCTTGCCGGATTCTTCATCCGGATGGGTAACTTTTTCAACAGCGAAATTTACGGACACCCGACCGATGGATCATTCGGAGTCATTTTCCTCAGGGTGGATTCCATTCCGAGACATCCGGTTCAGTTGTATGAAGCGTTTGCTTACCTCATCATTTTTGCCGGACTGATACTGGCGTATTACCGAACCTCGGTCGGCCGCCTTCCGGGCCGCTTATTCGGATGGTTTCTGGTCACCGTTTTCGGCGCCCGTCTGGTACTTGAATCCTTTAAACCTGAACAGGCCGCCTTCACGGCCGACTGGCTTACCCTGGGTCAATGGCTTTCGGTTCCGTTTATTCTGACCGGACTCTGGTTGCTGCTTCGTCCGGTTAAGGAGATACCACAGCGGTGACCGGTCTTCGGATTTACCGGCATATCATGAGCAGGCTGGCAGGACCGTTTTTCTTTTCGGTCCTGACCATCATGTTCATTTTCCTGCTTCAGTTCCTGATGAAATACCTCGACCGCCTGGTTGGGAAGGGACTCGGTTTTTCTGTTCTGGTCGAACTGATAGGTCTGAATCTGGCATGGATGCTGGTCCTGGCCGTTCCAATGGCTGTTCTGATTGCCATTCTGATGGTTTTCGGGAAAATGTCGGGGGACCATGAAATCACCGCACTGAAAGCGGCCGGCGTTCATCCCCTCCGGCTGATGCTTCCCGTTCTGATTCTGGGCGGGCTGGTTTCGGGCGTGATGTTCTGGTTCAATGACTCCATTCTGCCCGATGCCAATTACAAAGCAAAAACCCTGTTCAGAGACATCCGGAATAAAAAGCCCATTTTCGAAATTGAACCAGGCCGGTTTTCCGATCTGATTGCCGGTTATTCCATCCATGCCCGCCGGGTGAACCAGGAAACCGGCCTTCTTTACGATGTCACCATTTTTGATTATACCAGTTCCATCCGTCAGCAGACCATCACCGCCGAATGGGCGTATTTCACTTATTCTGAAGACATGCGGAACATGATCATGACCCTGCACAACGGAGAGTCGAACGAAATTGACTATGTCAGCTTCGGTGATTACCGGGTTGTCGAATTTCGTGTGCAGAAAGTGCTGTTCGATGCAACCGGATTCGGATTCGAGCGATCCACCGAGGGAAGTTATTCACGGGGTAACCGAGAAATGTCCATTGCCACCATGCGCCAGGTTACCGATTCGCTGGGGGTTCTGCTCGAGAAAAGCCGGCAGCGCATCATTGATCAGGCCAGCTTGCTGATTTCAGGAGAAACAGTGGCTGGACCGGGCATTCTTCCCGGAAACCGTCCCGGACCTTCCGGTGCTCCGTACACCATCCGGCCCGATTCGGCCGGTACGTTCCGGTTAATTGAAACTGACACCACGTCGGTGGTCTTTGCTGGTCTCTCCCTGGCCGAGCGCCGCGTGTCCACCTATCAGGCCCTGAATGTTCAAAACCGCTTACAGAATTATATCGATTCCGAAGCCGTTACCCGCGAATCGCTGCTCGAGGACATCAATAATTATCTGGTGGAGATCCATAAAAAGTACTCACTTCCGCTTGCCTGTCTGGTGTTTGTCTTCGTGGGGGTTCCGCTGGGCATTCAGGCCAAACGCGGAGGGGTGGGTGCAGGGGCCGGACTCAGTCTCGCCTTTTTCCTCATTTACTGGATCTTCCTGCTCGGCGGCGAGAAACTGGCCGATCGTGGCGTGGTTCCTCCCGTGGTGGCCATGTGGAGCGCCAATGTGATCACCCTTCTGATCGGTATCTGGCTGATCCGTGCCATGATTGCAGAGTCTGAACTGGTGCGTCTTCCCGACTGGAAGGCGGTCGGGGCTGGTCTGAAGGCCTTGATAACCCGGCGGAAAGGAGTTTCTTCTGATCCGGCTGCTTGATTCCTATATGATCCGCCAGTTTTTACTGGCCATTCTGTTTTCGCTTCTGGCCTTTGCGGTCATTTTTATCATCATCGACCTGATTGAAAATCTGGGCAAGTTTGTCGATTTCAATATTTCAGCGGGAAAGATCGCCACGTACTATCTGTATTTCCTGCCCGAAATCGTCAGTCTGATGATTCCGGTTGCCCTGCTGCTCGCCTCTCTTTTTACCGTTGGCAGATTGACGGGACTGATGGAAATCACCGCCATGAAGGCAGGGGGGATTTCAACCCTCCGCATTCTCATGCCGTTTATGGTCACTGCTCTGACGGTGATGTTGTTTCAGATCTGGTTTTCCGGTTGGATTGTGCCGCGCGCCAATAAACTGAAAGCCGAGTTCGAAACACAGGAGTTGGGAAAGTACACCACCTCGGGGCAGACAGCCAATCTGATCCGCCAGGACTCAGAAAACCGGATGATCAGTATCGGGTGGTATGATGGGTCGCTGAACCGGGGATACACAGTTTCCATTCTGGATTTTGACGGCCCTCAGCTGCTTCGCCGGTGGGATGCGCGCTCACTGATCTGGAATGACACCACCCGGAAATGGGTGCTCGAGAATGGAATTTTCAGGGATTTCAGTAAAGGAGAGAGGGATTCATCCTTTTTGCTGGTCACCAATCTGGCCCTGAATTTCAAGCCGCGTGACCTGTTGAATGACTACCGGAACCTGAGTCTGATGACCTTTACCGATCTGGATGATTACATAGAGTCGCAGAAACGGGCGGGGTTCACCGAACTGGATAAATATCTGGTGACCTATTATTCAAAAATCAGTTTTCCGTTTGCCTGCCTGGTGGTGGTCCTGTTTGGCGTTCCGCTCAGTTCCAGAAAGAAACGTGGGGGTCTGGCCATTGAATTCGGTCTGGCTCTGCTGATCTGCTTTGTCTACCTGGCTTTGTCGAAGGTGGCAGAAACCATGGGTTATGCCGGCGATTTCCCGCCATTGGTTGCAGCCTGGGTGGCCAACGTGACCTTTTTCCTGTTTGGTCTTTACATGCTTTGGGCCGTGGACCGGACCTGATCAGAAGAAGATCTGGCTGGTAATCGCGGCACTCAGCCGGGTACGGCTGTCGCCGGTGAACAGGTGATGAAAATAGGCGCTTCCGGCATCGATCCTGAACCGGGGATGACTGTAACCACCGCCGAGTCCGAAGTTATAGCCGTCCCGTGCCCCAAAGGCTTGTCCGAGCCGGGCATACCATCCCTTTAACGTCCATTCCAGACCAAGAGAAAGCTGTGGAATGTACGAGTTTCCAGGTCCTTCATTCAATCCCTGCTGATACCCGGCGTAGGCAATAAATTCACCCGGTATGTTCCATTGCTTCTGGTATTCTGTGATCAGGGCAAACTGGTTCAGAGACACACGGGTTCCCATCCGTAAAGTCGTGGGAAGGTAGGACGTAAAGGATGTTTTGCGCCGGATGGGCTCGTAAGTGGATTTCAGCGTGTCTACTTCGAAAGTACTGCCGGTGTTTCCGTCATCGTTGGTGTAGCCCGGGGTGAAAACAATGGTTTCTTTATCGGTCAGCAGGGTGGCGTTTTTATCCCAATCGATGTAGCCGATATCGGTCACAGACAGAAAAACCGGCCACCCGGCCACCTCGCCCGCGACTCCCAGGTCGAGTCCCAGACCGAATCCGGCATTGGGCGAAATGAAAGGAAGCATCTCATCATCCACCAATGTCTGATCGATCAGACGCGAAAAATCATTATTCCCTGCTCCACGGATTTCGTAGACAAAGGAATGGGTGTATTCGCTGGTTTCAGGATCCACAGAAAGGGAGTGACTGGCGTTCTCAACGGACAGATACGTAACCCCGTTTTCAATCTTTAGCGCAGCACCTGCAGATAGCTTGCTCAGGTAGGGAATTTTTACCCACTCGTCAACAGAGCGGCTGTAATTGAGTGCAAATTCAGAACGGATCTGCGCCTCGCCTCCCATGCCACTCAGATCATAGGATCCGCCTGGTTCCACGCCATTCAGCATCCGGTCAAAAAGTCCGCGAGTCAGCAGGGCGTGACCCTCTCCCTTGTATCCCCAGGTAACGGCAAAGGATCCCCAGGGCGCATAATCCATCGAAAAAGCGAGAACCTGCACGGCTCCCGAGGCAAAAACAGTGTTATCCGGGTCGAAATTGGAAAGGAACTCCTTTTTCCGGCTTCCCTTGTCCAGATCATACCGGACCTTTTTCCCGTTGACGGTCTCTCCGGTAAAGTAGGTGTTGTAAAAATCAATGTTCAGGTTGGTGTTGCCGACCATTCCTCCGGCCGGGGCAATCCCGATCACATAACGACTGGCTTCATACTGTCCAAGGGCTGCGGGATTAATACCGACGGCTTCCCATCCCTTCATGGTAATACCGGCACTGCCGGCGAGTGCCATGTTTCGTGCAGAGACAGGATGCATGCCGGTTTGAGCAAAAACCGGAACGGCGACGACCACGGAAAGAGCAATGAGAATTCGTTTCATTCGTCGTTCACCTTATACTTCATCTGTCCGGAAACCCGTAAAATCAAATGATCATCCTCCCGCACTTCACTGTATCCGGCCGATGGACCACTTTCGGCTGTGGTGGTCAGTCTCAGAACGATTCTGACAAAGGCAGCCTGTTCCATTTTCTGTATCTGCTCATGAGTAAGAGAGGTTGGTAATACCGATTGGGTGTACCCAATGGCATATCCTCCCTTTTGGGTCGGACTGTCAGCCGCAACAGGGGCGGCTCCGAGAACAAAGGAATTGGCTGTATTGTCGTCAGGAAGTCTGAACAGAGGAATCGTATCCTTATCTGTAAAAGTAAGAGAGTAGGAAACGCTGTAAGGAAGACGGTTCTTGTATTCGGTTCTCAGAAGGGCTTCCTGCAATCCCTTCACTGAATGGATATCAAGAGCCGCCAGCGTGTCCTTTTCATAACCGGTGGTCGATTTGAAGCGGAGGGGCATTTTTATTTTCAGGCTTCCGCTGACAGAACTGGTGTCATATAAAAATCCAGACTGATTACTTCCCCTGGCACCCACAGCATCCACGCCATACCGGACCTGTGTTGGTTTGGCATTCAGAACCTGGTTAAAATTCAATACATCGGCCAGTTCAAGAGACTTCACTGTTTTCTGAACCCGTATTCCTGGTGTGGCCGCATCAATCTTAATCGGGAAGGTACCAGAGGAAAACATGAGACTATCATCCTGACCCGAGGGACGGGTGAAGATAATCCGGGGCGTCACTTCCGCTTTCAGACCAATGCTGTTGTTTATGGACGCGACAATAGAGGCTTCATCAAATTCAAGCGAAATATCCCTCAGATCCTGTGGCCATTTGATGGTCGTGGTATCAAATCCGGAAAAAGTGGCCCTCTCATTGAAGTTTCCTTCCAGATACACCGGTTCAATGCCACTGATGGTAAACTGATAGCCGATGCTGTCGGTTTCCTTCAGGGTGACGAAGGAAGTACCGGTATTTAATTGATAGGTGATCTGGGTCCTGATGACAGGGGTGAGCGGAAACCCATCGGGACGGATGTCAAAACCAGTGAGAACAAAACTGCCGGTATCAACCGCATTTCCGGGAAAATTGATGGATTCGGTAAAAGCAGTGGTTCCTTTTTTCATTTCGGGTATGGTAATGAAAATGGTACCGGTAATGGCAGATTGATTATTGATCCGGTACTTCATCCGACCGGCACCTACCCGGATTAGAGAAGGCTGAAAATCTTCCATTCCCACATCGGTTACTCTTTCCGATTTATACTCGGGCGTTTTGAAACGTCCGCGGGCCTCGGTGACATAGAGATCATCACCATTGATGAAAAATTCCAATCCGTCCTCGGGATCGATGGTTACCACACCGGGAGCATTGGTCCGGCCGGCAATATCAAGCTTAAGATTGCTCTGTATCCGCTTTCCGCCAATGGCAATGGACAGTTGACGGGTTCTGCCGGGCAGGATTCTGAGGGTATCGGTGCGGGAGAAAAACGTGGGATTGGGTCCGCTGCCGTTTGAAAGGGTCAGCGACGTCAGAATAATGTTGAAAGGGAACGTATTCCGGATAAAAAAAGAAATAGACTGATCCGGATTGAAAATGCCATACTCGAAATTATCCAGACCGGAAAAACCCAGGTTGTTCTTCGAAAAGGTGACCTGAGTTGACAGGTTGATGGTACCCGGCTGGAGGTTGGCGTTCAGGTCGGTTCCTTTGAGTGAAAGAGTGTCAGATTTGAACTGATCGAGCGATAGTGAATCCAGCAGTTGAGTGCCACGGATGGACCGGTCATCCACTTTAACTGAATCGGATAGTTCGGTGCGATTGAGGTCGAGGGATTTCACCCAGAATATCCGCTGATTTTCTGTGCGGATAGAGGAATCGGCCGATTCAAGCATTTCGGCCACACCGAATTCACCGTTGAAAAGAGGCGCAGCCCCTTTCAGCGTCCAGGTAGGTCCCACCGGTTCCTTCAGGTCACAGGCAAGGCTGACCGAGCCTGCCACCAGAATACCGATCCAGCGGATGGGCTTTTTTATTTCATTAAAAGTGAACAGAAAACAATCTCCGAAAAAATGTTCATTGGATGATCCGGGATCTGAGCAAAAAAGAAGCCATATCCTCCATCAGGTCGCAATATACAGACTGAGCCCGACAGACCGAAACCAGGGAGAGTTTCCCTCAGGCCGGTGTGATGGTCTTCACCTGATCAGGCCTGCCAGCGTCCGTGTGAGCCAGAGACAGGATCGGGGGCGCCATGAACGGGAATATCACCGAACACCTGTTCGTACTTTCCGATATTTTCCCGCAGGGCATTGAGAAGCATTTTTGCATGAGACGGAGTCATGATGATACGGGAGTAAACTTTTGCTTTCGGAACCCCCGGAACCACCCGTGTGAAATCGATGACAAATTCAGCCGGTGAATGACTGATAATGGCCAGATTGGAATAGATTCCTTCTGCTTCTTTTTCTCCCAATTCAATGTTGAGGGAATTCTGGGGCTTATCCTGTGTACTCATGTTGATGGATTCCTGAAAAATAACGATTTATTAATGGTCTGTGACCGGTGGTTTGTATAAATTGAGGCAGTAAGAATTGCAGTCATTCCGGAGCCTGAGTGTATCACCCGGAAAGGTGGAAAGCTCCCGGACCGAAAAAATACGGAGGAAACATGAAATCAATCAATAAATTGCTGGTTCCGGTCGATTTTTCATCCCAATCAGCGCCGGTCATCCGGTACGCCCTCTCCGTCGCCGCACAACCCGGTGCCTCACTGACGGTCCTGTATGTGAATGAACTGACCAGTCTTCCCTTCGGCAGTTCCTCCTATCCCTTTGGCGTGGTGACCTTTCCTGAACTGGAAAAGGAAATCAACGACTGGGCTCAGGCCGAATTCGAAAAAATTGCAGGGACCCTCACCAGTGATCAGCGGAAAAAACTCACCTTCCGTCTTCGTGCAGGCAAGGCAGCCGATCAGATTGCACGCGAGGCAAATGAAAATGGCACCGACCTGATCATTCTGGCGGCCCATACCCACGGGGTGGTCGAGAAATTTTTCCTGGGCTCCACCATGGAACGATTGATCCGGATTACCCAGGTTCCCATGATTGTCATGCGGGATCCGGACAGTGTCCCTCATTTTCCGCCTTCCCGTATTCTGGTCACCACCGATTACAGTCCGGCTTCGTTTCTGGTCTTTCCCTTGGTGAAGGCGGTGACAGAGGCTTTTCCTTCCGAAACGACCATTCTGGCGGTGGATTCGCTGGAGGCCGGATTCCTTGATGCACCCGATCCCGATGTTAAAAACCGCTGGTTAAGCGAACTGGCCGGAACCGGTTCGACGGTTCAGTGGATTGAAACAAGGGCCACCGATCCGGTTGAAGGAATTCTTCAGGCGATTCAGGATCTGAAACCCGAACTGGTTGCCATGACGACTCATGGCCGGGCCGGATTAAGCAAGGTTCTGCTGGGGAGCACCACCGAATCAATCATCCGGCAGATTCATCTTCCCGTTCTGGTTCACCACACCCGGTAACTCCTGGTCCGGATGGTCTGTGGCGATGATCGGGTGACCTGCATTGCGCCCTCCGGCTGGGGCCGTTATCTTTGACCGCTTCTTCAGGAGGGCAACAGGCATGACATCCACCACCGGATTTTTAAATCCAGCCGGGAATTCGTATCGTTTCATCGGACTGATTTTCATTTCTGCCATCACCTTTGGCAGTTATTTTGCCTATGACATCATCGGTGCCATTGCCCCCCGCCTGATTGAAGAGATGGGTGCCGACCGCAGCACCGTCGGGTTCTTCTACACCGCTTACAGCATCTCGGCGATCATCGCCGTTCTCATTTCAGGATTCGTGATCGATTACCTCGGGACACGAAAAGCCAGCCTCATCTTTTCGGCCATTGTGGTGCTGGGAAGTGTGATCATTGCCCTTTCCGATTCGGTCACCGGCCTGATTGCCGGCCGGTTGGTGTTTGGCGCAGGAGCTGAACCATTGGTGGTGGTGCAAAGTGCCATGCTGGCCCGCTGGTTCAAAGGCAAGGAACTGGCGCTTTCCTTCGGGGTGGCCCTGACCATCAGCCGGCTGGGAACCATGTTTTCTTTTAACACCGGTGAACTGATCGCCAGTGAATTTGGCGGCGCGTACTTTGCCCTGTTTGCTGCAGCCTTGTTCTGTGTGATGTCATTGGTATCGAACCTGATCTACATGTTCATGGATGCCCGGGCCGAAAAAGTCCTGAATCTGAAAGAAGAAGGGGCCGGTGATAAAATCGTCATCAGCGAAGTGAAACACTTTGGATCTTCCTTCTGGTACATCGCCATTCTCTGTGTGCTGTTTTACTCGGCGGTTTTTCCCTTCACCGCCCTTTCAACCGATTTCTTTGTGGATAAATACGGATATCCGAGGGTGGCCGATACCGACGGTTCCTTCATTTCACAGGTCTTCAGTTCCTTCTTCCACATGTTCTCAACGGCTGGCGGCATGTCGTCCCTGATCATTTTTGCCTCGATGGTCTTTGCTCCCTTTGCGGGAACCATTCTGGACCGGGTGGGGAAACGCGCCAGCATCATGATTGTGGGAAGCTTGCTGATGATTCCTGCTTACCTGTTGCTTGCGCTGACTGATATGAATCCGGTTTTTCCCATGGTGCTGCTGGGAGGAGCCTTTGTACTGGTTCCGGCGGCCATGTGGCCATCCATTGCGTTGATTGTGAAACGCGATTACACCGGCACCGCCTTCGGAATCACCACATTCATTCAGAATATTGGTCTGGCCCTGTTTCCGTTTCTCAACGGCTACTTACGCGATTCCACACATAGCTACACAGCCAGCATGCTGATGTTTGCAAGTCTGGGAGTTCTCGGGCTGGTCTTTTCGATCCTGCTGCTCAAAGCAGACAAGGCCAACGGATCCGTTCTCGAAAAGCCCTGATTTTTTTCTGACGGAATGAAACCTGTTACCTGGCCGTCTGTTGGTGGGCGAGCAGGTTTTCGAGTTCCCGCTCGACCAGAGGAACGGATTCATAAAGCTGGGCATAGGACTGAATCACCCAATACTTTTCCTGATACCGGTCCTTGATGTAGGGGGTTTCCATGATCTCCCGCACCCCGAAAGGAACGCGCACCGGAACCGGTCCCACACAATACTGACTTTCTCCGGCCGATGATAAGATACCCGAACCGTAAATTTTCAGTTCGGATCCTTCCATAATCAGCCCGAATTCCACCGTGTACCAATACAGCCTCGAAATCAGTTCAATGGCCAGGTCGTCGTCAATGTGCCGCAGGGCGATTTGAGCCAGGCCCGAGAGGAACCGGCAGAAATCGTGGTTGGTTAACAACGGAACATGACCAAACACATCGTGGAACATGTCGGGTTCTTCAAGATAATTCAACTGGTCGGGCCGGCGGAACCACGTGGTTGCAGGAAACCGGCACTCCAGCAGGGCTTCAAAAAATTCCTTGTTCGGAATCAGCCCGGGAACTGCATAGATCTTCCATCCGGTGGATGACCCCAGAGCGTCATTGATGTGAGAAAAACGTGGAATCACGTCGGATTCAAATCCGATGGAGCGGATTCCGTTGAGAAAGGCTGAAGAGGCCAGGCCTGGCAGCTGAGCCAGTTGCCGGTTGTAAAGCGTGGTCCACACCAGTTGGTCATCTGGTGTGTAACGGGAATAGTCCTGTATCATCATGAGGGTCTTTTTGTGGAAGCAAGTTACTACACCGGTTCCATTTCTTCCAAATCAGGCGCGGATGCCCGTTGGATTGTGAGTTTAAAACGGGAAAAGAAGACGGGAATCGGGTATTTTTGTTTTTTACCTGAATAGGGAGAAGTTGATCAATGAAACCTGTAATAAAATGGATCCTGATACTGGTTGCGATCCCGGTGGTTTTGGTGGCTCTGTTGCTGGGAGCCCTGAAACTGATGGTGACCGAGGAAGCAATCCGCACAGCCGTGGTTCCTGTGGTGGAAGAACAAACCGGAAGAACCTTGTCGGTCGGAAAAGCAGGGCTGGATGTCTTCCCAACCGTTGAAGTGGTTTTAAAGGAAGTGTCACTTTCAGAAGATCCGGTCTTTGGAGCCGGTCCGTTTGTTTCTCTGAACGAATTCCGGGTGAATGTCGATGTCTGGGCGCTGATTTCGGGTGAGGTGGTGGTCGAGGAACTGCTTCTGGAAGGGCTCACCGTTCAGGTTATCCGTCATCCCGATGGTCAGTTCAACTTCTCATCCATGATTCCCGCTGCAGCCGACTCGGTGGCTCCGGAACCAGTTCCGGCCGATACCGTGAAAGCGGCCCCTCCGGCCATCCGTCTGGAATCGGTGCAGATCAGAAACGCTCGTCTGGTCTATGAGGACCTGAAAGAAAAAACCTCGGTAACGGTGAAACACCTCGATTATGATCTGTCGCTGGATCTGAAAGAGGAGGCCATTCATCTGGCACACCTGCTGTCGGTCGGATCCCTTTCCGCCTCACTGGCAGCCGGTACGGTGGCCGATCAGATTTCGCTGACCCTGGATCAGGATCTCACTGCAACCCTCGATGGCAAGTCGGTGACCATTTCCCGGTCGGCCTTCCGGTTAAACGACATGGATGTGAATCTGAGCGGATCAGTCAGATCGGTGAGTGATTCCACCTGGATGACGGATCTGGTGGTTGAAACCGGAGAAATCGGACTGAAACCCCTGCTTTCGCTGGTTCCCGTCAGTCTGGTGAAGGAAGCCGCTTCGGTGACGGCCGGTGGTTCGTTTTCCTTCCGGGCAACCGTGAACGGACTGGCCGGTGGGTCAGCCATTCCGCAGGTCACTTACCGGCTTGATCTCAGGAATGGAAGCATTCAGTATGCCGGCTTTCCGGCTTCCCTGTCTGGTCTGAATGTGCTGCTGGCCGGAACCGAAAACAACCTCGACACCCTGAAGGTACTTGGGGCCGTGGCGGGCAGCCGCTTTGACGTGAATGCCTCGGTGAAAAATTTTACCGAACCGGTTGTGAAAATCGGGGTGAATGCAAACCTCAACACCGCCGACATCAAATCCTTTTATCCGCTGGGCGATTCACTGGATCTGGCCGGAACCATTCAATCGTCGTTTCAGATAGAAGGCCCGGCCCTGGATCCCAAAAAACTGAACGGCTCGGGATCGGTGATTTTTAACAATCTGAAAATTGATCAGAAGGGGTATCTGCCCGGCGCCATCCGTGAACTGAACGGACGGTTCGATATCAACAAGTCGGTGGCAGAACTGAAGAACTTTCAGGTCCGGATCGGGGAAAGTGATGTGTTGCTGAATTCAAAGGTGGAAAACTATTTGGGATTTGTTCTGAAACCGGAAGGTCAGCCGCTGATTCCAACCCTGAACGGATCTCTGGTGTCTGAAAAACTGGTGGTGGGTGACTTTGTCGATCTGTCGGCAGCCCCGGCCGAAGAGGTTCAGCCGGTTCCGGCCGATACAGCCAGACTCAGGGTGCCGGTCCTGCCAGCGTTTGTGGCGACCTTCTCTGCAAAAATCGGGGAGTTCAGGTATCTCGATATCAAGGCAACCGGCATTACCTCCACGCTGACCATCCGGGATCAGACCATCCGGCTGAGCGGAACCCGCGCCACCTTTATGGGCGGAACCATTTCTCTGGAAGGATTGATCGGATTAAAGGCACCCATGGGCGCCGATTATGATTTTTCCTTCCGGGTTGACCGGCTGAACAGCGATGAAGCCCTGACCACGTTCCCGGTTATTGAATCCTATGTTAAATTGAGTCCTTACCTCGATGGGACGCTGTCGGGTGATTTAGGCGTAAAGGGTGCCCTGAACGATTCCCTTGCGCCGGTGCTGAATTCGGTGACGGCTCTTGGAACGGCCGGGATCCCGACCGGTGTGCTGGCCGGGCACCCAATTCAATCGGCCATCGCCACCTTTCTTCAGTCGCCTGAACTGAACCGTCTGGAACTCGCCAATTTCCAGACCGGGCTGGAGATTAAGGAAGGAAAACTGTTCGTGAATGGACTGAATACCACCGCCGGTTCCACCGAAATTCAGGCCTCTGGCTGGCAGGCTTTGGATCAGAGCATCAATTATGAGGTCACCTTGTTCCTTCCGCCCGGCATGTCTGATGGCCTGAACGGGTCGGAATATGGCAAACTGGTCAATCAGTCGGTGACTGACAGCAAGAACCGCGTGATTGTGGATCTGCTGGTGGGAGGAACGTTCCTGAGTCCGACCATCAAACCGGATCCGAAAAAGACCGCCTTGCGGGCTGCCAAAGCCGTCGGTCAGAAAATCAATGAGGAAATTACCAAAAAGACCGAAGAAGTGAAGCAGGAAGTTCAGAAGCAGGTCGATACTGCCACCGAAGCAGCCAAAAAACAGGCAGAAGAAGCGGCAAAGAAAGCAGCGGAAGAAGCCAAACGTAAACTGAAAATCCGGTGGCCGTGACGTGCTCAAAGTAAACGAAATTTATTACAGCATTCAGGGCGAGAGCACCCATGTGGGCCGCCCCTGTATTTTTATCCGGCTCACGGAATGCCACTTGCGGTGCACCTACTGTGACACGGAGTATGCTTTTTATGAAGGCGATGACCGGTCACTGGACCAGATTCTGGATCAGATAGCGGCCTTTCCCTGCCAGCTGGTCGAAATCACCGGCGGCGAGCCCCTTCTGCAGGATGGGGTGTACCGGTTAATGACGGTTCTGCTCGAAAAAGGGTATGAAGTCCTGCTGGAAACCTCGGGAAGTCTGCCCATTAACCGGGTTCCGCGTGAAGTGCGCAAGATTGTCGATTTTAAAACGCCTTCCAGCGGCATGATGAAACACAACGACTACTTACTGGTGCAGGATCTGGCTCCGTGGGATGAAATTAAATTTGTGGTGAGCGGGCGACCCGATTTCGACTGGATCCTGGAACGGGTTTCAGCGCTGAACCTGACCCGATGGACGGTACTGGTTTCACCGGTCTTTGGAGAACAGGATCCGGCTGAACTGGCCGGCTGGGTGGCTGAGAGCGGAATTCCGGTCCGGTTTCAGCTTCAGCTGCACAAAATACTGTGGCCACACTCCGATCGGGGAGTCTGAACCGGAATCAATCAGTTGGAAAGTCTGTTTTCTTTAGTGGATTGAGCCACCGACCGGGAAGAATCGGTTGAAGATTTCTTTTCAGAGGAATCATAGGCCACAAGCAGAATGGCCGAGAACAGAAAGAAGATGGCAGAAACAATGAGATCTCGCATGGTCTTATCCAGTTTTTATTTCCCGGGGACGTTGGGGATTCAGGGAACAAAAGTCGGGATATTTTCTGAAGCCGTTTGTGATTCAACCCACGATAAATGGGTGTAACATTAAATTCCAGCCTTAATAAGTGAAGGAGCGCACATTGAAAAAACTGGTGATCGCCGGTGCCTCGGGTGCCATCGGGTCTGCGTTGGCTGCGCAGGCGGTCGGGTTGGGATATGAAGTTGTTGGCCTCAGCCGCACTCCCCGGCCTTCCGGAAAAGTCAGGTGGGTAACCTGGACCCTGTCGGCAAAGGATGCCTGGGCGCAGGAGATAGAGGGCGCCGCGGCCGTGATTAATCTGACCGGTGCCTCGGTGATTGGAAAACGCTGGAGCCCTTCATATAAGAAGGAATTGCTTGAGAGCCGCCTGAAAACCACTTCGGTGCTGGTCGAGGCCATGAAACTGGCGAAAAGTAAACCAGCCGTCTTTATCAATGGATCGGCGGTTGGGATTTATGGCGATCAGGGGCCTCTGTGGCTCGATGAGGAAGCTCCGGCTGGGAAGGACTTTCTGGCGGGATTGGCGGGTGCCTGGGAATCGCTGGCCATGACGGCCGAAAAGTCCGGAATCAGGACTGTGGTTTTGCGGACGGGAGTGGTGCTGGATACCGCCTCGGGTGCGTTGGCCAGCTTGCTGACTCCTTTCAGACTCTTTGCAGGCGGACCGGTTCTGCCGGGAACGCAGTATGTTCCGTGGATTCATGTCGAAGATGAAACCGGATTGATCTTTCACGCCATTGACAATCCCTCTGTGTCGGGTCCGCTGAATGCTGCCGCCCCGGAACCGGTCCCGTTTAAGGAATTTGCCTCGGTCCTCGGCCGGGTGCTTGGCCGTCCCTCCTGGCTTCCCGTGCCCGCCTTTGCCCTGCGGATTCTGCTGGGCGAGGCCGCTGTGATTCTGACCGCCAGTCAGCGGGTAAGACCGGCAAAAGCCCTCGGAACCGGCTATTCATTCAGATTCAGTTCTCTGGAACCCGCCCTGCGTGACCTGCTCAAACAACCTGCTTAAGAAACCTTTCTCATGAAATCCGGTATAACCCCTGGAACTGTCAACCATCCATGACGTCAGAAGGAGCAGACTTGAACAGTCAGGAGACCGATGAAATGAGCAACACGAGAGCGGCTGCACTGGAACCACCGGTGATCATGACAGCCACCCCGGACTACGAACTGGCCATTGCCTGTCAGTCTGGCGACCGCCTTGCTTTTCAGCGACTGGTGAAACAATACCAGGAAAAAGTACGGGGATTGGTCTATTCCATTCTGTCAGATCCCGATACACTCGATGATGTGGTTCAGGATATCTTTATTAAAGTGTATTCCTCCATCCGGCACTTTGAACACCGGTCGAATCTGGGAACCTGGATTTACCGCATTGCCGTGAATCATTGCCGCGATGAAATCAGAAAACGCCGGATCCGCCGGTTTTTCAGCCTTGAAAAAATGGAACTGGATCCGATCAACCCCGAATTGAAAACCGATTCGGCGGTGATTGCCGGCGAACGGACAAAGCTGGTCCAGTGGGGCCTCTCGCGCCTGCCGGAAAAACACCGGACCATTATCATCCTGCGCGATTTTGATGACCTGTCCTATGAGGAAATTGCTCAGGTCCTAAATCTGGAACTGGGGACTGTCAAATCACGGCTGAACCGTGCACGACTGGCCCTGAAAGACATTCTGGCACCTTATTGGTCACCGGCCGATCATGAAGAAGATGATTCCCTGTAAATCGTATGCCGAGCGTCTCGGCTCACTGGCCGATGGTCAGGGTTCCCGGCCGGACCCCGATCTGACTGCTCATCTGGAAACCTGCCGTGCGTGCCGGGACTACGTGACTTTTATTGAAACGGTCCGTCTGGGTGTCAAGGACGGTCCGGCCTCGCGGTTGCCGAAAAACCCCTATCTCTACAGCCAGATCAGCGACAAACTGGAAAGAAGACAGCGCGCCGGAAGCAACCGGACTACCCTGGGCTGGGCTGCCGCCGCCACCGTTCTGGTAACCGCCGGACTGATCTGGTTTGCCGGTGGCACAAAAGCGCCGGTTCCCGAACCGGTGGCTGTACACCCGGTCCCCGCCAATCGCTTTTTACCCGGCGAACCGACTCATGCCGGTTTGTGGGAATTCTGGTCTACGGGAAAAGCCCCGGTCCTGGGATCGGCCACCGAACAGATCGGATTTTTTATCAGTGAACAGGGCGAACCCTCCATGGTTCTCTACAGTTCACCCGCCATCCCCGCCATCACTTCATCAAAAATGGAGGACAGACTGAGCCGCGCCGGTCTGGATGCGGCCGGTCTCAGCCAGGTGGATTCAGTCACCGCGGTTCTGGCCCGGGCCCTGCTGATCGATCAGGATGGTCGTCTGCTTCTCGATCCGGATGTATTCCGGATGCGCGAACTGATGGAGGAATGGGTGGTTTCCCGGCTGGGAGCAAAGAAGACTGCCGAACTGAAATCGGACCTGGCTGCGATGTTCAGCCGTCCCGACGATCGTGCAACAGCCACCATGGTGATCACCTTACCCGAGTTTACCGACCGCGTTCAGGTGAGCAGGGAATTGCCGGTGTATGCGCTGGTCCCGGTGGATGAGCTGACCGTCCGTGGGGTTCGTCTGATTTTCCCCGGTTTACCGGTGCTGACGGCCACAGGCCCTGAAACCGGAAAGGCCATGGATTACCGGGTGGTTCAGACACAGAGCCGCATGTGGCATCCCACCGTACCCGATCAGGTGATTCAGGTGAAGGAACCGGCCGACATCATGACGCTGGCCGAGGCCAATCAATATCTGTTCGCCATCCGGGCCGGCGTTCCCGTCGATTCCCTGCTGGCAGTGAAAGCCTCGAAGGATGCCGGATTCAGGAAATTTCTGGCCACGCATCCCGAGCTGAGAAAATACCGTCTCGATGATGAACGTCAGCAGGACCGCTTCCACTTCCGGGTGGTGAACTTCGGCAAGCCCTGAGTCGGTTCCCCGGTCGGCAAATTGAAAAACGGGGACCTGATTCGTAAATTCCATCTATGAAAATTCCGGTATTTCTGATTTCACTTCTGCTGATGGCCCCGGTGGTCTCTGCGCAGATGGCCAGACCGGCCCCGGTGATGACCGGACCGTCGCTGTTCAGCCAGGCATCGCGCCCGCCGGTGATCGATCTCTCCCGCCTCGATCTGCACCATTCTTACAGTCTGTCGTGGATGTCGGGTGGCGGACGGTCCGTATCGGGTGGTGAATACACCGGAACCATGCTGTATCAGTTCAACTCACCTGTCTGGCTCAGAATGGATGTCGGCGTGATGCATGATCCGTTTGGTTCACAGGCGGCCGCCTACTCCGGTTCAGTCGCACAGGTGTATCTCAAAAATCTCTCGCTGACCTGGAAACCTTCTGCTTCGACCACGGTTCAATTTGGATATCACCAGATTCCTGCCGGATATGCCGGCTGGTGGGACCGCCCGTTCGGATACAGCCGATTTGGCTCCTCCTGGCTGCATGACTCTCCCTGGAATGGGTTTTAATGACCGGACCAGACGACTCCATTCAGAACCCAACCGGGAACGAACCGCTTCTTCCTGAACCACCTCAATCCAAATCCCTGATGATCATTATCGGCGTGCTGGGAAGCCTGTCGCTGATTTTTATCATCATGCTGATCGTGAATTTCAGTACCCAGCCTCCTCAGCCATCCGATCTGGATCCCGAAAAAATCGATCCGAAACTGGTCATTCAGATTCAGGTGCTCAATGGCAACGGGGTTCCGAAGGTAACCGATCAGGTGGTGGCGTTTTTACGCCAGCAGGGATTCGATGTGATTGATAAGGGGAATTATTCCTCGTTCAACGTGGCTGAATCGGTGGTGATTGACCGGATCGGCGATAAAGCTGCTGCTAAAAAGCTGGCCGATGGTCTCGGACTGCCGGCCGCCCGTATACTCACCCAGGTCAGCTGGGAATATTATGCCGACCTGACCGTGGTCATCGGCAAAGACTTCAAGTCGCTCACCCCATTTAATAAAAAGTAAGAATGATCAAAACCAGTAAGAAACAAAAAAGAACCGATAGTGTATCGGTTGCCCATGAATTTGCCCTGAAAGCAGCCACCGCTGCGCTGGATAAAAAGGCCGAAGATGTAAAAATCATCCACCTGAAAGGCCTTACCGATATCACCGATTTTTTTGTGGTTTGCACCGCCGGATCCGATCCGCAGGTGAAAGCCATTGCCGATTCGGTGGATGCCAGCCTGACGGCAGCCGGATGGGAACCGTGGCACACCGAAGGGTATTCCAATCTGAAGTGGGTTCTTCTCGACTATGTCGATGTGGTGGTTCACGTGTTTTATAAGGATGCGCGTGATTTCTACGGTCTGGACCGGTTATGGGCCGATGCCCCTTATGAACGCGTGGAGGACACGGTATCGGGTATTAAGATCACTCCATCCGGGAGCCAGTCGTGAAAGCATTTCTGTCCGATCTGGTCACGGCGGCGCTGAAGAAGACCGGCTATGCCTATCAGCCGGGAGATGTCCATTTTGAAGTGCCGAACAACCCGGCACACGGCGACTGGTCGACCAATTGTGCGTTTACCATTGCAAAAAGAGAGAAGAAGAATCCGCAACTGGTGGCTCGTGAAATGGTCGCCGCCATGGAGATTCCGTCTGCTGAATTGGATCAGCCCGAGATTGCCGGACCTGGTTTTATCAATTTCCGCCTGAAACCTGCCTTTTATTTCCGCCAATTAAACGACTTGCTACAGGCAGGGAACGCCTATGGCCGTCACAACGTGGGTGCCGGTAAAAAGGCGATGGTCGAGTTTGTATCGGCCAACCCGACCGGACCGCTCACCATCGGACACGGCCGCCAGGCGGTGCTGGGAGATACCCTTGCCAACCTGATGCAGTGGATTGGCTATGAAGTCATCCGTGAATATTATTTTAACAACGCCGGCCGCCAGATGCGGGTGCTGGGTGATTCGGTCCGCCTGCGCTACCTGGAACTGCTGGGTGAAACCATTTCCTTCCCCGACGATTACTACCAGGGTGAGTACATCAAAGACATTGCGGCCGGAATAATTCAGGATCATGGCGACAGTCTGCGGTCATCAGACGATGTGACCCCGTTTAAAGACCGGGCTGAAAAAGTCATTTTTGAAGACATCCGGAATTCATGCACCCGTCTCGGGATCGGTCATGATGTGTACTACAACGAAAATTCGCTGTACGAGAACGGTCATGTCGATTCCACCCTTCAGCGCCTGCGCGACAAGGGCGTCATTTACGACAAGGATGGGGCGGTCTGGTTTAAAACCACCGATTTCGGGAACGAGCAGGATAAAGTGCTGGTGAAAAGCACCGGCGAACCCACCTACCGGCTGCCTGACATCGCCTACCACATTCAGAAATTTGAACGGGGATTTGATCTGGTCATCGATCTGTTCGGATCGGATCACATTGCCACCTACCCCGATGTGCTGCTGGCGCTGAAAATTCTCGGCTACGATGCCGACCGGATCCGGGTATTGATCCACCAGTTTGTTACCGTGACTCAGGGAGATGAAATCATCAAAATGAGCACACGGAAGGCCAATTTTATCACGCTCGACTGGCTCACCGATGAAGTGGGTCCCGATGTGGTGCGGTTCTTCTTCCTGATGCGCAGCATGGGCTCGCACCTGAATTTCGATCTGGAACTGGCCAGGAAAGAGACCGACGAAAATCCGGTTTTCTACCTGCAGTATGCACACGCCCGTATTTCGGGCATTATCCGGAAGGCGGCCGAAGCCGGTCTTCACCGCTGGGAAACCGGCCGGGAGTTGTCACCGCTCGGAAATGCGGATGAACTGGATCTGATTCGTTTGCTGCTTCAGTTTCCCGATACCGTTCTCATGACCGCCACCTCGGGCGAACCGCACCGTCTCATCACCTATCTGAACGATGTGGCCACCCAATTCCATAAGTTCTATCATTCGAACTATGTGATCGGGGTGGAACCGGATCTGTCCGATGCACGGTTAGCATTGTGCGAAGCCACCCGGATTGTGCTGGCCAACGGATTCAGGATTCTGGGCATTCAGGCACCCGAACGGATGTAAACCCCTTTGTAAGGAAGGACCACACGTGAAAACCACCTCTCTCCTTTTTGCACTGCTGACAGCCACTTCCCTGCTGGCGAATCAACCATCGGTTTCGCGCGTGGAGCCGCTGAACTGGTGGGTCGGGATGAAATGGGCTCCGCTGCAGCTGCTCATTCACGGAAAAGACCTGGCAGGCAGTGAGGTAACCAGCTCACATCCCGGACTGACGGTTCAGAAGGTGCACCCGGCCGACAGCCCGAACTACCTGTTTGTCGATATCGGCATTGCCGATTCGCTTAAACCCGGCACGTATCAGTTCAAAATCACCAAGCCGGGTCAGAAACCGGTGACCATCGACTATGAACTGTGGAAACGGGAAAGCCCCGAAAAGCGCTACACCGGCTTTAACAGTGAAGATGTGGTGTATCTGATCACCCCCGACCGGTTTGCCAACGGCGATCCTTCCAACGATCAGGTGGAAGGTCTGCTGGAAGGCGTGGACCGGAAAGATCCTTTCGGACGCCATGGCGGAGACATTCAGGGGATTATCAACAACCTGGATTACATGAAGGAACTTGGCGTCACCGCCGTCTGGATCAATCCGCTGGTGGAAAACCGCGGAAAAATCAGCTATCACGGGTATGCCGCCACCGACTTTTATAAAATCGACCCGCGCTACGGAACCAATGACCAGTACCGGCAACTGGTCGATGAAGCCCGTAAACGGGATATGAAAATCATTGTGGATCACGTGAACAATCACATCGGGATTGAACACTGGTGGATGAATGATCTGCCGTTTAAGGATTGGATTCACGGTTCAAAGGCGGGTTATCTGAAACCCATCCATCAGAAGGAAAATCTGGTGGACCGTTACGGCGACGTTCAGTCACGGAATGTGGAACAGCAGGGATGGTTTTCTCCCTACATGCCCGACATGAATCAGCGGAATCCGTTCATGGCCAACTACCTGATTCAGAACACCATCTGGTGGGTGGAGTTTGCCGGTCTGCACGGCATCCGGGAAGACACCTATCCGTATGCCTACCTCGACTATCAATCGGCGTGGAATCAGGCCATGAAGCGTGAGTATCCCACTCTCACCATCGTGGGTGAAGTCTGGATTGAAAATCCCGTTTATGTATCGGTCTTCCAGGGTGGAAATCCGCTGTCTCCCATCGACACCCACATGGAATCGGTTACCGATTTCGGCTTTTACGGAGCGGCCAAACGGCTGGTGGCGTATGAAAAAAGTCCCAAGCCGCTGTACCATGCCCTCACCCAGGACTTTTTGTACCCCGAGCCGAACCGTCTGCTCACGTTTCTCGATAATCACGATGTGGAACGTCTCATGTATCAGGCCGATAAGGATGTGGATAAATTCCTGATGGCGCTGTCGGTTCTGTTCACCGTGCGCGGTGTTCCCTCGATTTACTACGGAACCGAACTGGGGCTGTATGGCGGACCCGATCACGGAACCATCCGGGAGGATTTCCCCGGTGGATGGAAGTCGGATAAACGAAATGCTTTTTCGGCCTCCGGACGGACCGAGCAGGAAAACCGGATCTTCAATTACACCCAAAAGCTGATCAGTCTGCGCAAGAACCACCCGGCGCTGACCAAAGGCAAAACCGTTCAGTATCCGCCGAAGGGCGATCTGTACTGGTACTTACGGGAATCGGGCAATGACCGGATTCTGGTGGTGGTGAACACGGCCTTTCTCTCGAAGGAGCTCGATCTGTCCATGATTAAACCAGACACCGCCCCCTTTGCCAGTCTGTTCGACCTCATGAACGGCGGGGAAGAAACCCTGCCCGGAAACATGAAAATTAAAATACCGGGCACCTCGACCCGAATTTACCAGCTTCGGTAACCCCTTCTGCCAGCCGGAAGGGAGCCTCACTTCCGGCCGCTGATCACTTACCCACCCGGTGAGGGTTCTTACTCTCACCGGTTCCCCTTCCTTTCCTGCCCGCCTGTTACCGGTTTGTTACCAAACGACGCACGTTGCAAACCCTCTTGAAAAAGTGAACAGGGTCTGTTACTTTAACGGTTGGTTAAAAATGAGTTAATGAGATGCCCGGGAAAGACAAATACGTTTGACAGACGATCCATGAGGATAGACATTCATTTCGTAGGCTTCTGGAAAAAACTGATCTACTGTGAGTGAACGGCTTAAACATTCCCATAGCCATCTAAATTAGTCGGATTGGGGAATGTTTTAGAGAGCTATAAACGAGTTATGCCTAATTATAAAAAACGACAATGTTTGCAATTTCACCGACTGATATAGAATGGTTTAAGTTCCTCCGAACCGAAGGATTGAATTCGGAAATTAATTTTTGGACACCAACACCATGGAATGTTTCTCGCCTTGCTAGTGGCGACAAATTGTACTTTATGTTGAAATCACCAATAAGAAAAATTGGTGGTTATGGTCAATTTGTTGAGTATAAAAATATGTCTGTTAATGACGCTTGGAATAAATACGGCTTCAAAAATGGTTGTACAAGTAAACAGGATTTAATTGACCGATTAGATAAGTATAAAGCCTCCAACAGTTCAGACGAAAGAAGTGTAACAGATTCCGAAATTGGTTGTATAGTATTAACAAATGCTGTCTATTATGATGATGACAAATTTTTGGATTTAGACAACTATGAGATTGATTTTTCAAGATTCATTGTAAAAATAAAGTACTACAATGAAAATGATCCACTTGAAATTGCTACAGAATCAATGGTAAAAGAATTTGAACTTTTACCGACCACACTAGAAAAACTAAAAAAATCAAGACTTGTAACTGAACGAAAGGGTCAAGGAAATTTCAGAGCAATTATAACAACTGCATATTCAAACAAATGCTGCATTACAAATGAAACAACACCTGAATTACTTGAAGCGGCTCATATTCAACCATATTTTGACGAAAATTCAAATCACGTTAAAAATGGTTTATTACTTAGAGTAGATTTACATAAATTATACGACAATGGATTGTTGTATATTGATGAGTCATTTAAAATTCACATTAGCCCAGAAGTAAAATCTGAATACTATCAAAAACTTAATGGGACAACAATTCGTTTACCAGAAAATATTAATCTACACCCTTCAAAAGAAGCGCTAAAGTCTAAAAAATTTGAATTTAGAAATGAGTAATAATATTAATGAGTTAAAAGCCTTGATTATAGAATTTAGGCAAAAAAGAGATTGGAAACAGTTTCATAAAATAAAAGACCTATTGTTAGGACTAGGTATTGAAGTTGCTGAACTTAATGAATTGTTTTTATGGAAAAATGAACAAGAAATAAATCTAATTCCAAAAGAAAAAATCGCTGACGAAATAGCCGACATTTTTATTTTTCTCACATATATCAGTGACGAATTTGGAATAGACATTGAAAGTGCTGTAAAAAATAAAGTGAATAAGAATGATTTAAAATACCTAGTAGACAAAAGCAAAGGGTCGAACAAAAAGTACAATGAACTATAAAATAACTAGGCATAACAGCACCTACCCAAAAGGCGGGGTTTCGTGTTCCAAAGACAGTTTTGTGGTTAATCAAACATTAGTTTTTCAAATCAAGTTTTGTGGTAATAGTCCCGCCCTTCGGGTAGCTGCAAAACGTTAGCACCAATTTTAGAGCGACACCAATAAACAATGGACAGAATTAGAATAACGAAAGACAATATCAAGAATTGGCCAAAATTTGATGCGTTGCTTAATGACGGAAAGATTAAGTTCGACTCAACTGGACGACTGAGATATTTACACGGTGCACCTGTCGGGGATTTAATTCAAACAAGAACCGACAAAAAAGGACAACCAATTTTTCAAGAAATTGCTGATGAATGGTTTGACCCAGAAAGTCCAAAAGCGAAAGAATTTATTTGGCCATAAAAAATCACGAAATGACAAGTCATAAACCTTTAAAAAGTGTTTCTCACAACTTCGGACATTCATTTATTAGTTTAATGAACTACATAAATGAAGACTATTTTATGGGACACTTATTAAAACAGGCTCGCAAGACTAATTGCTGTAAATTGACAGTTGACATTTTAAAGAACATAGCCGAACCAACTGAACTTTTAACTAACCAAATCAAGCAATCTATAGAGCATTGGAATAAATGGTTTCCAACATTAGTTGAAAATAGCGGCTCGACAATGGACTTTGTGAGTTCAGCGACAATGACAAAAGAATTTGATTTAAAACAAACAAGACCACATTTAGGAAATGCAGACTATTTGGAAAGTCCTTTTGTCTGTGAGATTGTAATTATCGACGACCGAGGGAAAGAATATAAACGTAAACACGAAGGCTGGTGGTATCCAGAAACAAAATGATAAAAACAAGTGCTAACATCGTATTGGCAATAGTGGGGCTGACAGTTGCACATTCAACATTTGTATTTCAATTGGGTATTTGTGCAAGTGTTGGGCTGACGTTTTCCAAATGCCCCACCATCGCCAATACGTAAAACGTAAGCCATATTAGAAAAACCGATATTCGACATATGAAATTGATATCAATAGATTTATTTAGTGGAGTTGGAGGACTGACCGAAGGACTTCACAAGGCTGGTTTCCAGACACAGCTTGCTTTTGAAATTGATGAGCTTGCATCAAAGGCTTATAAACTGAATCATAAAAAGACCAAAGTCATTACTGACGATATTAGAAACATTTCAACTAAGAATGTTAAGAAAGAACTTGGCAACAAAACGATTCATTTACTTGCTGGTTGCCCACCTTGTCAGGGATTCAGTTCAATACGAAGGCTTAATAAGCCAGAACCTGTTGAAGACGAAAGAAATCAGCTAATTAATGAGTTTGTACGATTTGTGAAAGAATTAAAACCTTACACTTTCATGATGGAAAATGTGCCCGGTTTAGCACTTGACAAATCATTTAAATCCGCACTCAAAGAATTAGAAAAAGCAGGATACTATAAACCAGATTGGAAAATAGTTAACATTAAAGACTACGGTGTGCCTCAAAGCAGAAAAAGATTGGTATTAGTTGGTTCTAGATTAGCACCGTTAAAAATTGCAGAACCAACAAAAAAGAAAAAAACTGTTAGGCAAGTTATAGGTAAACTCCCAAAACCTGAGAACTCAAAAGACCCATTACATCAGATTTTTCCTAATCACTCAGATGAAATATTGAATTTGATTAAAGATATTCCCAAAAATGGTGGGAGTAGGAAAGATTTAGGTAAAGACCGGCAATTAAAATGTCATCAAAAAGAAAATGTAGGTTTTAATGACGTATATGGTCGGTTGAGATGGGATGATTTTTCGACAACAATCACGGGTGGTTGTTTAAACCCTTCCAAAGGTCGCTTTCTTCATCCAGAGCAAGATAGATGTATTTCAGCCAGAGAAGCTTCCATGCTTCAATCATTCCCAAAGACATATAAGTTTCCAATTGATGCTCCGAGGACAAAAATTGCATTGATGATTGGGAATGCATTACCACCTGAGTTCAGTAAAATCCAAGCTGAGAATATCAAATCACACATTCTGACTCACCTTCAACAAAAGAATTTTTAAATGCCACTTTTCAGAGACACTTATTCCGCTATTGATTTATCATTAACTGATGACCAATACAATGCTGTTATTGATGACACAAATGAAATTTTATGTTTGGCTTGTGCTGGATCAGGAAAATCAAGGACTCTGTCCTTCAGAATCGCCAGACTAATTCATGAAGGTGCAAAGCCAGAGAGCGTAATTGCGTTTACTTTTACAGAAAAAGCCGCTGAATCTATAAAAAGACGAGTTGCATCTGCCCTTGAAAAAGCTGGACTACCTGTGGCTTTAGTTGGAGCAATGTACATAGGAACAATACATGCTTTTTGCCAAAATCTTTTAGGCTCCATGAATGCGAAATATCGGCAATATGAAGTACTTGATGAGAACCGATTGAAGTTGTTTTTGCTGTCAAGATATTATGAATTAGGATTGAACATTTTAGCAGATACTAGAAATGCTAGAATGTTCCAGACCATTGCTGAAGTCTCGAATGCTTGGAAGATGGCTAATGATGAAATGTTATCTCTTGATGAAATTGAATTAGAAGATGTCTCATTGGGTTCTTGCCTTAAAAATATAGGTAATAGATTAAACTCTGACCAATACATTGACTTCTCTTTAATGATTCGATTGGTTGTTGAAGCACTAGAAAATAATAATCCAGAAATAAATGCAGCACTGGAAAATGCCATGCATCTAATGGTTGATGAGTATCAAGATGTTAATATTTCCCAAGAACGTTTAATCAGGGGATTATACAGCCGCCTCAATTCTTTATTTGTAGTAGGTGACGATGATCAATCCATTTATGGTTGGAGAGGTGCAGATGTTCGAAACATAATTGATTTTGACCAGAGATACCCAAATTGCTCTACCCATACCCTATCTACAAACTTTAGAAGCACAAGTACTATAGTCTCCACATCAGACAGATTTATTCAGCTTGAACTAAGTACTGCAAGAATTGATAAAGCACCAGTTTCAAACTCCGATGGGAATATTCAGCACTTCGGAAACCTTTGGTTTGACACTAAGCAAGATGAAGCTGAGTGGATTGCTAACCGAATAAATCAATTGCTTGGAACTAAATACATAGAAACTGACGGGTCAGAAAGAGGTCTTTCTAAATCTGACATTGCAATATTGATGCGTTCAGTGCAAGGTGGTACTCGAAATGGTGGTGCACCATATCATCGAGAATACACTAATGCGCTTACAGATGCTGATATTAATTACCTAATCGAAGCAGAAGGGTCAATTTTTGAAAGACTTCATGCAAGAACACTTAGAGATTCAATGGGGCTTTTAAGGTCTCCCGGATATCCACGAAGAGAAGCAATAAATTTTTTCAATTCGAATATATTACCCGTCTTCCCAAATGCTGATTTAAATCGATTTTTAGAAATTTTAGCTGATTGGAATAACCAAATTCATAGACCAATTGGCGGAGCTAGAAGAAAGGTCTATCCTCAATTATTAGTTCATGAATTATTAGAAGCATTTAGAGTTTCAACTACACAGTTTCAGAATCAAGAACAAGTAATGCGTGATTTGGGTGTGTTCAGTGGAATTATTTTGGATGTTGAAAAGGTGTTTGTAAGTATTGATACTGGCCATAGATACCAAAGTGTGTTAAATTTTCTCGAAAATGTAGCCGAATCTGGATATGATACAACCCAAGTAGAGCTTATGTCGAGACCTGATGCGGTTACAATTTCGACAGTCCATAAAATGAAAGGGCTTGAATTCCCAGTGGTATTTATTATTGATGTTGTTAATAGAAGATTCCCAGGAGACAACCGAGGTTATCGAGGCTGGTTACCGATTAACCTAATTCAAAATGCCTTGAACAGAGGCTTGTATCAGAGCAATAATTCAGGTGAAGCAAGATTATTTTACACCGCATTGACTAGAGCAGAAAGATTTTTATATATAACTGGCAGTAAAATTCAACCAGGTCTAACCACCGAAAAAAGACCTAGTCCGTATAAGCTGAGAATCCAAGGACTTAATAACCCTGCAATAGTTACTGACTTAAACAATTTACCCGATAATATAGAGAGAGTAGAACAACGCCCTCGTATAGACGAAGAGTCAATGCCTACAAGTTTTACAGAAATTAAGGACTATTTAGAGTGTCCGATGAAGTATAAATTTCGTAAAATTTACGGCTACAGTCCTGCTGTACCTGAGTTATTTGGTTATGGATTAACTACTCATACTGCTATTAATAGGACTCATCAACTTTTTTCAAATACTGCACCGACACGAGAAGAAGCTGAAGAAATTGCTGAGGATGTTTTTCATTTAAAACATGTGTTTCCATCAAGAGATCCTGAAAGAGAAGGACCTTATGAAAGAGCCAGAAATGCCTCAAAACTTTTAGTAGGTAATTATGCAGAAGGTTATCCAGAAGATTTTGTGCAAAGCCGATCATTAGAGCAGCGTTTTGAGTTAAAAGCTGATAAAGCATTAATTACAGGTTCAATCGATTTACTATTACGAGAGGATAATGATGGAAATATTTTAGAAGCAAGAGTAATAGATTTCAAGTCAATGGATTTTCCTGAGGGACAGTTAAATCCCTTTTTCTGGATAAATCTCTCATTGCAAGTTCAGCTTTATGCTTATGCAGCAGACATAGTTTTAGGAGAGAATGCGAAAACAGGTTCGGTTCATTTACTAAAAGCACCAAATACGGAAGAGGTACCAAATAGAGTAAATGTTCCGATTACAGATGAAGCTATTGAATCTGCTATTCAAAATATAGAGTGGGCTGTTAATCGAATTCTTGACGGAGAATTTCCTATGAGACCAAGTAATGGTAAATGTGAGGAATGCGACTTTAGAAAAATCTGCTCGAAACAGAAACAAGAGTTCAACTCGACTGAAGTTCCAAGTCCAATACATATACCAGAAACTAATGGGACAACAAGGATTGGAGTTAGAAGTTTCAGTGACGTGGAATGAGAAGTACGGCTTACAACAGCGTTTATGTTTCAATTGCAAGTGAAGTGGTAAATCGAATGTCGGTGCCTCTAAAAGACCTTATGCTAAGCGATAAGGTACGTAATTCTAATCTGTTATTGCACATATATGCAAACCGTTAATTATATGCTCATTTAAGCAGAAACCCAGATGCACATCGCCCAGGTCTTGGGGGGTAAGTAGAAAAAGAGAATAAAGAAACCCATCTTCGCTTGGTATGAAAAGCGAAAATTACCAGCCCGTCTCCCTCTCTCCCCGTTACAACCTGTTACAGACCGATACCATCCTGAAAAGACCGGTTGTACCAAAGTCCGGACCTTTGTATGTGAAGAGCACAACGCTCTCATGAT